>CAZUPG010000278.1:0-2617 GCA_964622085.1 uncultured Pirellulales bacterium
AACCTGAATGTCCTACTCGAAACTTTGCCCAGCCATCGTTGATGGATTCACCATCATCGAACTCAATATAAACGACTCGGCAATTATCGCTGAGGTCATTTTCAACAATAATCTCTTCTTGTAGCACTTGCGACAAATCAGGCGAAGTAATCTCTCGAAGGATATAGTTCTGCTCGATTGGGTCGACAATAAGTTCGTATCTTCTATTGCTCTCGGCGGCAGCGCTTGCAGCCATTTGCATTGTGGAGAGAAGGTCCTGCACCTGTGCTTTAAAGGTATTTTTCCTGAGTAATCCGAAAAGATTTACCTGAACTAAAAACACGAACAGTGAAACCATCACAATCACCACTACTATCTCGGTCATCGTAAAGCCATGGATGTGTGAATACACGGATGGCCGGATGCCGGGATAACTCGATGCGGCAGCATCTTTATGCGATTTCACCTTATAGCGCATACACATAAACACGTCAGGATGCATCGGTACTGTACAGGTCGGCATCATAGCCCTCACCGCCTTCTTCACCATCAGCCCCATAGCTGATGATTACGAATGGCTTACCGCTCTCAGGATAAAGCTGATAGAAGAAATCCCGCTTCCAGCCGTCTTTTTGTAGTTCCGTAGTTTCCAGATACCCGCCCGGCTCATAGCTTTCAACGTCGCTGGGCTGTTCGATAAGAGCCATAAGCCCTTCTTCTTCGGTTGGGAATCTGCCAGTGTCCATTTTGAACTGGTTAACCGCATTATGAAGGGCCTTTAGGTTGGCCTTGGTGGTTATAACTTTGGCTTCATCTATCTTGCTCGCTACTTTTGTTGCCACCAGTGTGGCAAGCAGGCCGATGATAATCAGTACGGCCATAATTTCGAGCATCGTAAACCCCGTGCGAGCGTTTAGCGTATAGCGTTTAGCGTTCAGTTTTTCTTTACTGTCCGCTGCCCGCTCTACGCTATCCGCTATTCTTCCCTTTGTTTTCATGGTTACATTTAGCTCCTAAATTAAAAGGCACAGAGGCACAGAGTTTTGTTGTTTTGTGCCTTTGCTACTTTGCTCCTTTGTGCCACGGTTATATTTGTAATGACGAGATTTCCAAAATGGGTAGTAATGTAGCATAGGCAATTACGCCAATTATCGCAGCCATAAAAATTATAATAATCGGTTCGATCGCTGCACTTAATCTTTCAATAACTACGTCAGTGGAGGTCTCAAGGTTTTCACTGATATTTTTAAGCATTGTCTCCAGCTCACCACTTTTTTCCCCTACGGCAACCATGTGAGCAATAGCGGGGCCAATGACGCCGCTATCTCTCAACGGCGTTGCGATATCGGCACCGGCAAGAATCCTCTCGCGCGCTTTGTGAATTGCCTGTCTCATAAGAGTATTTCCGGTAACTTCTGAGACAACACGAAGAGATTCAGCCATGGCGAGTCCTGAACCGAGAAGAGTCGAAAGAGTAGTGGCAAAACGCGAGACAACACGCTGTTTTATAAGTGAGCCGAACAGCGGTAGAGACAACATAAACTTATCGCGCAAGTATGCTCCACGCTCGGTTTTGAAGAATCGTTTAAAGCCCCAGATAGCCCCGACAATTGCTGCAATAATAACCAACAACCACCAGCTGGTCAGCACAAAACCAACGTTCATAAGTTGTCTGGTAATCCAGGGAAGCTCATGCCCAGCTGCTTTTATCTGTTCACCTATGGTAGGGATGACTTTGATTGTCAAAATCAGAATTGCTGCGATGCAAAAGAGAATTAGTATAATTGGATATATCATCGCAGTTATTACTTTCGTTTCGACTCGCTGGCGTTTTTGCATAAAATTAGCAATAGTCGAAAGAGACTGCCCCAAGCTGCCGGTAACTTCACCTACGCGGACCATGCTTACATATATGACATCAAAATAATCGCTGTAATCCTTCATAGCATCGGCGAATGACTCGCCGGTGACAACGCGGTCACGAATATCGGTAATGGCATTTTTGAATCGCACATCAGAGGTCTGTAAGGTAAGCACTGATAGGGCCTCAGTCAGTTTAATCCCTGAATTAAGAAGCGTGGACATTTGTTTGGTAAAATCAATTATTTGGTTTTTGCCGCCTCGTGCAAATATTGAAAACAACGCCGCTTTACTTTCGCTTCTGGAGCTGACCTCTGTAATTGACGAAGGGTGGATACTACGAACCCGCAGCTGTTTTCGTGCGGCATAAGGGCTTTCTGCGGTAATCGCACCTTTGACTTTTTTGCCATTTGCTGTTATCGCTATATAATTGTATCGAGGCATAATTGAAACTAAAAGCTGAAAACCAGAACTCAAAATTTAAAACTTTTGAATTTTGCGCTTTGATTTTGCGTTTTTCACTTTACGTTTTACATTTTTACATTACATCTGCTTGTGTTACTCTTAATACTTCAGAAACAGTTGTTATGCCGGCAAGAACTTTCCTTGCTCCATCCATTCGGAGAGTCTGCATACCTGCATCAAGGGCCATTTTCTTTATTGTACCGGCAGTTTCTCTTTTGTATATCGTGTTCTGAATCTCTTCGTCAATGAGCATCATTTCATAAATACCGGTTCTGCCACGATAACCGGTTTGAAAACATCTTTCACAGCCCTG
>CAZUPG010000279.1:0-2612 GCA_964622085.1 uncultured Pirellulales bacterium
CATTCGGTTCCGGCTCGGTGTTGAACTTGCCCGGCACCAGCACATCTGTTCCGTCAAATGTTCTCCATAGTTTAAAGTCTGTATTCTCAAAGCCAAAAATGTTTTTAGGCCCGGGCAAGTTAACAATATCGATTCCGAGCGCATCTCGCAGGTCAGCAGCCACTTCGCCAAGCATTTGATACGGCTCAATGACTTTTATCCGCCGTGCGTGTGCTTGCCCGCCGTCCTTGTGGCGGGGCGGATTTACCAGCTCATTTTTCCCTTCCAGCCCAAGTCTCTGGCGCAGCTTCGCTATGAAGCTAACGTGGGCTCCTGTGCCGAACGTGCCTCCCAAATCTAAAGCAACGCGGTCCACTTCTTTGTACTCGAGCGCCCGCAGCACCCGCTCTCTGCCGGTCAAAGCGGTTTTTGTTTTGCCCTTATCGCTGAAATTTGTATTCATAAAAATCTGCCTTTTTAGCCACTTTAGCTCACTTCTCTCTACCTTCTTGTGTCTTCGTGGCTAATATCTTTGCGTTCTCGGCGGTAATGTCGGAACTTGTCTGACCCGCTGCCCCGCCTTGCGGCGGGAGACGCAGGGGCAGGCGACAGTCAAGAGTCAGGATTTTATCACTTCACTACAATTTTACAAAGAGTTCCTCGGAAATTCAGCCACGAAGCCACTAAGGCACAAAGATAAAAAAATAATTATATCAAAATCTTGGTGTCTTAGTGCCTTGGTGGCAAAAACTACAAAAATTTGTGCTGTATAAAAATGTGGAGAAAATAGGAAATTTCTTGACGGATTCAACTCTTCGTGAAATAATAGATTCCCTCTTATGAAAGGTTTTTAATAATTTTAATGAACGAAAGGATAAATTATGAAAAGTAATCTTGTTAGCTTAAAATTTTTAGCATGTCTTTTGATAATCTGTGCCGCCTGCGGCTTTTCCTGCCGACGCAAGACGCCGGAGCCGGATGTCAATAGACCCGCGCCAGGTCCTAACGAATCCAGGGTCGAGACCGATGTCGAGTTGATTAAGCCGACTGCTGTCACTGAAATGGAGCCGAATAGCATAGCTGTTACCGTCAACGGCATTAATATAACCGAAGGCGAAATAGATAAAATGCTCGAGCCGCAGCTCGCCGCGATGGCCGAACGAGCTCAAAATCGCCCGCCTGAATTTATGGAACAAATGAAAAAAATGCTCAGACGGCAGGCCGTGGAACAAATGGTTACCGAACAACTACTGGAGGAAAAGGTAAAAAAAGCCAACATAGTGGTTACCGACGAAGAAGTGATTAGCCAAATTAAAAAAATAGCATCTATGCAGAAGCCGCCGGTATCTTTGGAAGATTTCAAGGAAAAAATGGAAGGTCTCGGTCAAAGCTTTGACCAGGTAAAACAGCAGGTACGAAAAGCACTGACTTTTCAGAAAGTTATGGAAGTCCAGCTTGCCGACAAGGTAAATGTTACCGTAGAAGACGCCAACCAGTATTATGAACAAAGCCGTAGGCGGTACGAAGTGGACGAGCAGGTCAAAGCAAGCCATATTCTCATAAAACCCGACACTACTGACCCTAACACCGACCCGAACCAGGCCAAGGCAATCGCAAGGGCAAAAGCCGAGGACCTGCTTAAGCAGGTCAAAGAAGGAGCTGATTTTGCTGAATTAGCCAAAGCCAATTCCGACTGCCCATCATCGGAAAATGGCGGTGATTTAGGCTTTTTTGGCAGAGGGCAGATGGTACCGCCTTTTGATAACGCTGCATTTGAATTGGAAACCGGACAGGTCTCAGGCATTGTAGAAACCGAATTCGGATATCACATAATAAAAGTTACAGGCCACAAAGACGCCAGTATTAGAACGTTTGAGCAGGTCAAAGACGAGATAATACAACAGTTAACGCAAAGAAAGCAGCGCGAGCTGGCTGGGCAATTTATCGAATCTCTCAAGGCCGAGGCCGACATTGTTTATCCGCCCGGCAAAGAACCTGAAATGAGAATGCCTCGACGCCGACCGATGCCGTCGCCCAGGCAGGGAAAACCTATTAAGCCCCAGGATAAAACTGCGGTTGAAGAAGAGTAGATACGCTAAATGTTATATTCGTCCTTCGTAGGGTGGGGCTTGCCCCACCGTTCCATAATTGGTGGGTTAAAGCTTGCCCACCTCTGGTGGTACCCACCCTACGGAGAGTGGATGCGTACATTATTGTAAGGGCTTTGCCGGGTCGAGATTTGCTGATTCTATGTCCTTGAAATATTTTACCGTCCCTACCTTCAGCTCAACCGTGGCATCTTCGTCACAAACAATAATACCATTCGGATGCACTTGCAGGGCGCTGACCGTCCACATATGATTGACGCTTCCTTCGATGGCATGTCGCAGTGCACGTGCCTTATTATGGCCGTTGACGATAATCAGCACTTCCTCGGCATCCATAACGGTCCCCACGCCCACGGTCAAAGCGGTCTTAGGGACTTTGCTAACGTCGTTATCGAAGAACCGTGAGTTAGCTATAATTGTGTCGATGGTTAAAGCCATAACTCGCGTTCTCGATGATAATGACGAGCTTGGCTCATTGAATGCTATGTGGCCATCAGGGCCTATACCGCCGATGAAGAGATTAAC
>CAZUPG010000280.1:0-2583 GCA_964622085.1 uncultured Pirellulales bacterium
TAAGTTTTAGCGTGATTGTGTTGATATTCTGCATATTTTATATGATTGTGATAACCCGGCGAAGGGACATCGCAATAATAAAAAGCTGTGGGTCAGCGAGCAGCTCGGTGGCTTTTATTTTCGTTGGATTCGGCACTTTTGTCGGGCTTCTCGGCTCAGGAATTGGAGCTGCACTGGGATATATCTTTACAAAAAATATAAATACGATTGAGCAGTGGATAAGGATAATATTTGGGTTGAAGCTGTGGAAAAGCAGTGTGTATATGTTTAGCCGAATACCGAATGAAGTTAATTGGAACTGGGCCTTGTGGATTGCACTGTTCGCAGTCGCAGCCGCAGCTGTCGGGACATTAATACCAGCGATTATCGCAGCAAGAACAAGACCGGTTGAAATTTTGCGATATGAATAATAATCTTGTAAGGTATAAAATCAAAATTCTAATACCTAAATCCTAAACAATATCTAATTACCAAAGCTCAAATGACCAAAACATCAGGTTTTGAAAATTTGAACATTTGAATTTTGCTATTGTTTAGAATTTAGACATTAGGATTTAGGATTTTTCAACTGAGCTATGTATAAGATTATTCTTGCAATCAGGTATTTGATAAAACGGCGGATAACGTATTTTGCGGTGCTGGCGGTTGCACTATGTGTGTTTATCGTTGTTGTAGTTATGACGGTCTTGACGGGGCTGGTGTCTGATTTTAAGCAGAAAAATCACCAGTTTACCGGAGATTGTGTCGTCGGCACCGAATCGCTGGTGGGCTTTGCATACTATGAAGACTTTATGGAAGTGCTGGCAAAAAAAGATTTTATCGAAGGCATATCGCCCGTGATAAAAAGCTACGCTCTGATAACTCGCAAAGGCTCGCAGCTATGCTACGGCGTTGAAATTATGGGCATCGACCCGGTCAGACACAGCCAAGCAGCCAGCTTCAGCCAAACGCTGCATTACAACAAAGACGATGTGTCGAAAGTATTTGAGTCAGACAACGACACGAATAGTCCTGGCTGCGTTTTAGGAATTGACCTAGCGTTAGAGCGTGATGAAAAAGGCAGATACACTTATGGTTTCAGTCCGGCCGATGCAGAGATAGCTATTGCGGTAACCTGCTTTCCGTTAACTGCCAAAGGTGCTCTGGCCAAAGCAGGAGCGGGTCTGGTTAATACGCAAACCTTCTATTACAACGATACCTCACAGAGTGGTTTGGCCCGGGTGGATAGTTCGATAGTTTATTTGCCCTTTGAACAGGCACAACTACTTTGTGGTATGGCTGGGCCAGCCAAAAGTCCTGTGAACTCCTTACGGAGAGCGAATGCCCTCCATATTAAGTTCAAGCCAAATGTCAAATTGAAGGCTGGTTGTGAAAAAGTTGCTTCTCTGTGGCAAAAGTTCAAGCAGGAAAAGAGCAGTGAAAAACAGGCAAGCCTGCTGGATACGGTGACCGTGCAAAGCTGGAAAAGCTATAGACGTGCGGTTATCGCACCAATGGAAAAGGAACAGACAATGATGACCGCGATGTTTGGCCTGGTGGGCATTACGACTGTCTTTATTGTCCTTGTGGTTTTTTATATGATTATCAGCCATAAAAGTAAGGACATAGGTATATTGAAAAGCATAGGCGTTGCGAATACCAATATTATTCAATTATTTTTGGGCTTCGCTTTTTTAGTAGGGCTTTTGGGTTCCGCTATAGGTGCTGTAGGTGGATGGCGATTCCTAGTGCATATAAACCAGATAGAAGACTGGCTTTTTGAGCATTTTGAGTTTCAGTTGTGGGACAGGGCAATTTATGCTATAGGTGACATTCCAAATCAGGTTGAATTTAAGGTCTTGATTATGATTATTTTTTCAGCGATTGTTGCATGCATGATTGGTGCATTAATACCAACCTGGCAGGCAGCAAAATTGAAGCCGGTAGAAACTTTACAGGTGAGCCAGCTGTGAGTAAGAACGAGATTATATTAGACTCTGTTGGGATTTATAAATCTTATCGGATGGGCGCTACCGAGGTCAAGGTGCTCAAAGGTGCCGATTTGGCTGTAAAGCAAGGCGAATTTGTGGCAATAGTCGGGGCCTCGGGCAGCGGTAAAAGTACGCTTTTGCATATATTAGGAACACTGGATAGGCCCGATAAAGGCATCGTTAGTTTTGAAGGTAGGCAATTAAGCCAGTACAGCAGCAGTGAGCTAAACAGATTCCGCAATAAAATGGTGGGATTTGTTTTTCAGTTTTATCATTTATTGGACGAATTAAATGTACTGGAAAATGTCTATCTGCCGGCTATGGCCTCCAAGAGCACAATCGGATGGCTCGGCTGCCGAAGATGGGCGAAGAGCCGAGCAAAAGAACTGCTTGACCAACTGGGGCTCGGTGAAAGAGCCAACCATAAGCCGTATCAGCTATCAGGCGGCGAGAGGCAGAGAGTGGCTATCGGCAGGGCACTGATGAATGAGCCGAGAGTGCTTTTGGCCGATGAGCCGACAGGAAATCTTGACTCTGCAACAGGAAATGGTATTTTAGATGTCCTCGAAAAATTAAATAGTACAGGCCAGACGATTGTGATGGTAACCCATGA
>CAZUPG010000281.1:0-2573 GCA_964622085.1 uncultured Pirellulales bacterium
TAAATACAGAGAAAGGAAATTTGGTTATAACCGGCTGTGCTCATCCTGGGTTGGCAAAGATAATTGACAAAGCAAAGCAACTAGGTGAAATCTACGCTGTTTTAGGCGGCTTTCACGGATTTTCAAAATTAGAGAAACTTCAGGGAATCAAATTAATTGCTCCGTGTCATTGCACAAAGTACAAACAGGAAATTAAACAAAGGTACCCTGCTCAATTTAGGGAAATAAAAGCAGGCGATATTATCGAAATTTGAAAGCAGGAAAGACAGTATGGCAGACTTTCGCTACATTTTGGATGTTGTGAACGATAAGAGCCGGCAATTACTAGCACCGCTTCTCCACCAGCCGGGCATTTTGCCTCAGTGGCTGGCAGAATTATCTTTACAATTGCAGTGTGGTGAAAATATCTGCGACCATTAATTTTTCATAGGTAACTAAAGTATGCCAAGACCGAGAAATTTCAGACGAATTGGTTGCCTGCCACAGGCCAACTTCTATAAACCCAGGGGTATCCCTCTTGCCATTTTGCAGCATGTCAATTTGACCTTTGATGAGCTTGAGGCCATTCGCCTTGCAGATTTTGAAGGTCTGTATCAGGAACAAGCAGCACAAAAAATGAATATCTCGCGCCAAACGTTTGGCAGGATTATTGAGTCTGCACACAAAAAAATAGCTGATGCTCTGGTAAATGGCAAGGCCTTGTCAATTGAAGGAGGCCCTTTCGAGCTCACACCACCCGCTGCTGACATTGGCCCGCCATATCGCTTTCGCCGAGGCCGCGGAGGCCAAGGCAGACGCGGCCATGGCCATCGGGGGTAGTCTTATAATTCAAATCCTGCAATTTTAGAGCCGCAGTCAGGGCAGCAGGAATTTTTTATATGATTGGCAAGTATTCTATAGCCGACTCGTTCGATCAGCATTCGGCCACAGTTATAACAAAACGTGCTCTCGGATTTTGCACCCGGCATGTTGCCTAAGTAAACATAGTGCAGCCCTGCCGCCCTGCCAATATCATAGGCACGCTCTAAGCTTTCGGTTGGTGTGGGCACAGAATCCAGATATTTATACTGCGGATGAAATCGGCTGATATGCCAGGGGACATCGGCGCCGGCTTTAGTAACAATAAAATCAGCAAGCTTTTTCAGCTCATCTTCAGAATCATTTTCACCCGGCACCAACAACGTAGTAATCTCAAGCCAGATATTCGTCTGGTTTGCGATATAGCTAATCCTATCAAGTACCGGCTGCAATCTTGCCTTACACAGCCGTCTGTAATAATCCTCGTTAAATGCCTTTAGATCTACGTTTATACCGTTGAGCCAATCGCTGGCAAAATCAATTGCCTCGACCGTCTCGTAACCGTTACTAACAAAAACGTTCGTCAGCCCTCGTTCTTTCGCCAGCCGGCCGCAATCGTTGCACAGCTCCATAAAAACAGTCGGCTCGGTATATGTATAAGCAATGCTTTTGCACCCGCTGCGAACAGCTGCTTCGACGATTTGCTCCGGCGTTATTGGCTCACCATCGATTCGCCCATTTTCGATAGCAGCCTGGCTTATCTGCCAGTTCTGGCAAAATTCACAGCGGAAATTGCAACCCATTGTAGCGATGGAAAAACTCCTCGTTCCCGGCTGAAAATGAAACAATGGTTTTTTCTCGATAGGGTCGGGATTGGCCGAACAAACCTTATCGTAAGTTAGCGAATAAAGCGTCCCATCAATATTTTTCCGCACGAAGCATCTGCCTAATTTACCCTCTGCTATCAAACAGCGATGCGAGCACAATTTACACCGGATATTCTTGTCCTGCTCAGCATCCCACAGCACCGCTTTTTTAAGACCCTTTTCTTCTGTTTCCACAATTACCTCGTGCTACTCTTACCATTTCTGCGAAAGCAGGAATCTACTTTACAGTCATTCTGAGCGTAGCGAAGAATCTCGGCTAATTAGCTTTACTTTTACAGTTTAATATATAGAATAGATAAAGTAAAATCAATCGTATAACTTATCTAATAATCAGGAGCTATACGGGTATGAGAATATTATCTTCCATTTTATTGATGTTTGAATAAATAACAAAACAAACACGCCGTCACTCCTGCGCAAGGTTATCACCCCTGCCTACGAGCAGGGGCAGGAGTCCGGAAAACGCTGATAAAAAGGCTGGATTCCCGCTCCGCCAAAAAACGGCGGACAAGTTTCGCGGGAATGACATCTTTACTCTGTTTGTACAGGAACGTTCAATTTTATCCGCCAGACGTACGGCGGATTAATGTTCAAACGTCAATAAGACACAACGCTGCGCTCGGCTCGGAACAAACTATCTTGTAGCCTTCTCGAACAGCTTTAGTCAAATCAGCCGCAATTTGCTCCGGCTTTTCGTGCATTACTTTCTTTACGTTCTTACGCCTTGTGCTCTTACCTTCTATACTATTGCTTGAAATCAGGAGGCAAAAACTGTGCTTTGGAAATGGTTCCGCTCATCCGCAGAACTGCGAGGTCGTCCTCGCTACCCTGGCCACTGATGAATTGTTGAACAGAAGGATGGGGATGATTACGAATATGTTCGGCGTC
>CAZUPG010000282.1:0-2573 GCA_964622085.1 uncultured Pirellulales bacterium
GCGAAAAATATACCGGCTGGGCGTTCGGCTTCGGGATAGAACGGCTGGCGATGCGGAAGTATGGCATCACAGATATCCGACTTTTCTTCGAGAACGACCTTCGCTTCCTCGACCAATTCTGATTGCCCGCAGTGATATTTAGCCCTGAAGCCTGCTTCGGGGGTTTCCTTATCGGTTAGCCCCCAGCCCTGTCCTGCTTGCCCTGCGAAGTCCCTTTGTTGATGGCGAAGTAGGGAACGCGGTCGAATGAATCTCCACGAAGTGATAGAAAAGATATACGTAGCGAAAATTGAAAGTTTTGTTTAGTTGAGATAGTTAGAATCGTTACTTAAGAACAATAGTGTTTTTCAATTCGATGAGTTCTTTACTGATTGCTTCTTGTTATCAGTCTCAGTCTTCGCTTTGTATATATGCATAATCTTTTTTATCTTCTTTAAACTTGCTAAAGCTTTTTCGATACTCTCTGAAGCTTCTTTTGAATCAGATAGATCAACTTGCCCTGATTCTGCGAGCGGTTTTCCTTTTTCAAGCAATTCAACAAAGATTTCTGATAGATTTTTTAAAAGTAAACTAAAATCTTCCCAGTCTAATCCTGTATCTAGCAGAATTTTTCTTTTTCTGTTAACTAGAGCCACACGAACTGCTGGCGTAAGTTCTGGTGGTTCACCTTCCCACACGAAATAATATTTAACCCCCCGGATAACTTTATCAGCCAAGGATTCTTCTTGTTCCCCTTCTTTTATAATTTTCTTGAAAATTGATTTTGCATTTTTATTCTGAACTAAACTGCCAAAATGTTCTTCAATAAGCGATTTTGCCTCTTCAACTAAACTAACAGCTTCTTCATTAATCTGCTCTAAAAGCAATACAAATTGAGGAGGGCCTGTTAAAACAAACGAAAGTCTTATCAATGATTCAGGGACAATTTTAGAAAATTCTTCACTTGAAATATCCTTTTTAGCGATAGCCTTTTTTATAACACTAAGCTTTTTTTTGTCCTCACATATTCCGAACAACTCCCTTAAGTCATCATCTAAACTTTTTATACCCGTCTTTAATTCATTTAGTTTCTGAGACATATTTAATATCCTCAAAAAGCGGATGTTCTTCTCTTTCAAACTTAATATAACCTTTATATTCTAATGTTGAAAAAAGTCTTCCCATATAATCATGAATATAATAATCCACTCCTTCGGTCTCTGCAATAACTATATATCGCCTTTTCTCTCCAGATTTGAAATCTTTAGCCCAAAACTTCATAGGCATTGTACGTTTTGGAATGAACCGAGTTTTATACTGTTCTATTAATCTTCCCTTAGTATGGAATGTCCCTTTGATTTTTGCTAGCCACTGTTGACTCCAAGGTTGATTTAGTTCTTTCTCAACTTTTTCCCACAAAGAATCATCTTTTTTTAACTCCTGAAGTATCCTGTATATCAAATCTGTTTCATTTCTTATTCTGGCCGCCCGGCGCAGCAGAAATGCTGTATTTACTGGCCAATTCTCTTCCACCTGTAAACGCCACAGTTCGCAAAGTTTTTCCTCGATGCGTTCATGATTAGGATCTATGTCAAGTAACGCATTGAAACCATAGGCCGCAACATCTTTATTTGTCAGAATTTCATCTTCCCAAAACCGGATACTTTTCTCATCCTGTGCATATGCCATATATGCTTTTACCGCGGCGCCCAGTAGTTCTGCCGGACAGGATTCTTCATCAAGTAGCTCGGTTATGAGCCGCTTTACATATTTTTTAAATTCTGGTGGTTCAACAATATCAACAACTCTACATAGATTTACAACTGCATCATTCCACTTTTTAATGTCCTCAACGTAATCAAGGCCGTCTAACCATTCTCTTGCTTCTCGATATACGTCCATCCACCCTTCTACTACCGCTTTCCTTTTTTCTGACTCAAGTTCGGGATTTCTAAGTAGCTGAATCACTACGTCTTCGCTGGGTTCGGTTGAGTGTCCACTTCCAAAGGATGCTATATTCGTACCTAAAATTCGGTTACGAGCAAATTCACGTATCTCTTCTACGCTTTTTCCACGGATAGAGTTCAATGCTCGTTCGACTGAAATCATTCTATTGGCTCCACTTCAAATATTTCCGGCCTTACCTTACACCCTCTATGTACGGCCTCTGGTAAACCTTGTTCACGTGGCAAATTCAATGGTAGAGTCTTACCCGCGTCTGCATTACAATCTTCAACCACTTCAAATTGACCATTATCTATTCCATCAAAAGAACGCGGTAAGTGCAAGCTTTTTTTCGCCTTATGTCGTTTATATACAATTTTAAGGCAACGTTCCTCTTCTTCCAGATTAGTTAATCCTAACCTGTCAACCAACTCGCTCAAGCCAATTTTCTCAGAATTTTCGCTATCAGCAACCCATACTATATCAAGTTTATTGCCTAAGTCCAGTGTTCCTTCATACATATCTACAATAATATTTAATTCATCGTCAGTAAGCTCTTTAAAGTTGAGTGTGCTTCTGTCTCTTATGCCAAAATTGCGTAGATGCTCATCAGGGAGATGTATTCCCAATTTTGCTACATCTTCTAATCT
>CAZUPG010000283.1:0-2556 GCA_964622085.1 uncultured Pirellulales bacterium
TTATTCCTCCATAAAGCTACCCGTCTACACACCCCTATTGTACCATATAAATCCCCAATTTTTAGAAATAATATCCCAATTATCATTGTCCTTCCAATGTATTGAGTTAAGGTAATATCAAAAAATAGGTATTGCCTATGTAGCTCAGTTTGCTTTTCGTGAAATGCCAAACAGCGATTTGAAATAATTTTTAATCCAGCTGAA
Source organism: uncultured Pirellulales bacterium (assembly GCA_964622085.1). GTDB lineage: Bacteria > Planctomycetota > Phycisphaerae > Sedimentisphaerales > Anaerobacaceae > CAZBWE01. The sequence goes on from CAZUPG010000283.1 coordinate 205, forward strand.
GTGCAGAACGATATGCACTACAATCAGAACCACAAACACAATTGCCAGATAGAAATGGATATCGCCCCATTCGTGCCGGCCCATCGACCAAAAGGTTTTTATATGTTCCCCTCCAAGACCTTCATGTAGCTGCCGCCCAAGCCCACCGGTGCCGGGCAGCAATATGAATTTGATAATAAAACCGGTAAAAGCCAAGCCCAACAGATTCACAAAGCTAATCAAATCAACAATAAAATTTAAAGTTGTGCGTTTCATAATCTCAGGCCCCATGTAAAACATACAATACTTTATTGCTCGCCAGCGATATAGCAAGGGCATTCTTGTATATATTTTATCTCTCGTCAACTAAATCAAAAATATGGAGCAAAAAAGCTTGTTTTGGTGAGATAATTAAGGTATATGATTGATTTATCACAAATTAGTAATGGAGATAGAAAATGATGTCATTAATAATTGGCTCTGTTGACTGGTGGAACTATGAAATCGTCAGAGGGAATGCAATTTGGCGGTTTGGCCTTATTATGTTAATTGTCCTGGCAACACTGGCCATGGGCAGGATAGTCCAGTATATCATCAATAGCTACGCTCTGCGACTGGCACAAAAAAGAGGCGAAAGCCCTCTGACACTACTGCTCAAATCCCTGGCCAATCCCATCTACGTAGCCATATTTGCAGCAGGAATATCCATCGCCAAAGCTCCTTTATTCTTTAGTGATGAAACCGGGATTCGAACTGCCATAAGTAGTGGCTGGACAACAATCGCTCGAGTGATAGGAGCCGTTGCCTTTGCATACGCCCTTTATCGCCTCGTCGATATCATTGAGTACTATCTAAACCGCCTGGTCGGCAAAACGGAGACAAAACTTGACGATATGCTGGTGCCTATAGTCCGCAAGGCCCTGCGGATAACCATTGCAATTGTCGCTGTACTTCTTATAAGCGAAAATATCCTGGGGGCAAACGTAAAGTCTCTTTTGCTTAGTGCCGGCGTCGGCGGTATTGCTATCGCTCTGGCTGCCAAGGATACCATTGCGAACTTTTTCGGCTCTATCACCATCTTTACCGACCGGCCGTTTCAAATGGGAGAGCTTGTCAAGATTGGTGAGCATTTAGGCCCAATTGAGGAAGTCGGCTTTAGAAGCACACGCTTGCGTACATTAGAGGGAAACCTCGTTACCATACCAAACAGCGTAATAGCGAATTCAATGATCGAAAACTTAGGTAGACGTCCCTTTATTCGAAGAACCTCTAATATCACCATAACTTACGGTTCAGGCCATACCAAAACAAAAAGGGCGGTCGAGATTATAAAAGAGGTCCTCGCTAATGTGCCGGAAGTAAATACCGACCCCGACAAACTGCCAAAGGTCTATTTCAGTGATTTTAATGATTGGTCGTTGAATATCTATATGAGTTACTGGGTAAAACCGGCCGATTATTGGCTGTACTACGAAGTAAACCAGCGTGTCAACTTCGAGATTATGAAGCGATTCGAGGCCGAGAAAATCGAATTTGCCTTCCCCACACAGACACTTTACGTAAAGAAGAACTCCTAAATCTTACTTCAAGATGCTCGAGCTCGATTGGCTAAAGTAAAGATGTTTTTCAAAAAAACTCTGTGCAAGTAAACACCAAATATTAGCATATTTGATTTATTTATTGATTTACTTGTTGTTGCGCTCAATCAAGCCTAAGTCTCGGCTTCTTGGGTGTTGGGAATTCGGTGTCTCGAAGTTGCTTCTGCTCTCTTGGTGAAAGAGTCGGCTCAACAATAATCCTTGGTGTTATGAAAATAAGCAGCTCGCTGGTTTCTATCGATTCGCTTTCATCCCTGAATAATCCTCCCAGAAGTGGCATATCGCCAAGTACCGGTATTTTTCTAATATCCTGCGAAACTTCCCTTTTGCGAAGCCCGCCAATTACGACAGTTTGACCGTCTTTTACCAATGCTTTCGTGTCAACTTCACGCTTGTCAACAGTTGGCACGGCACGCCCGCCTATTAGAATCTCCCCAAGTTCTGAAACAACGCTGAATACCGGTGTGATGTCCAATCTTACCATACCGTCCCTTGTAACATGCGGGGTAACAGTAAGCTCAACGCCGACATTTTTAAATCTGGTTGATGTCATCGAACCGCCAGAGGATGTGCTGCTTTGCTCCGTGTAGGGAATTTCGCTTACGATTTTGAACTCGGCAGTTTCATTATCAAGTACCAGAATCCGAGGGTTCGCAAGAAGCTTGGCGCTAACCTGGGTGTGCAGAATGTTCAGCGCCAGCTCTATATCAACCGCATCGTTAAGAAGACCGAAGGTTATAGTACCACCCGTCTCCTTATCAAACGTACCGGTTAC
>CAZUPG010000284.1:0-2542 GCA_964622085.1 uncultured Pirellulales bacterium
TAACGTTCCATTTTATCCGCCAGACGTACGGCGGATTAATATTCAAAGGTCAATAAGAGCTAAAAACACTCTCTGAGAACAATAATGGTTGGTCATAGTTTCGGTGGTACTGGTCAAGAAATTCTTTTAGAGTTTCTTCCAATCCGAGTTCACGCGCAAGAGCCAAAAGGTCCAGCCGTTTTAGTATATCCACCGTAATAGGACGTTTCTCGTCCCAGAAGATAAATGCAGAGAAAAAATTCTTTGCTATATCCGAGTTCAGAAGCTCAGCTATAAAGAAGGCCTCTTTCTTAGTTTGGCAGGCAACAAAATAGCACGTATCGTCAAGGACAACAGGTTTTTCAGCATAAGGGCCAACAACTTTGAAATCCAGCTTTTTGTAAAATCCGGAGATTGCAACCTTCCAGTGAGCAAAAGAATAGTTTCCCACCCCAAATACTGAGAATCGAGGACGATTGCGGTACACCGAACTGGCACGTTTATCCAATAATTGAGCGTGCTTCTGCAAGTACTGCCAAGTCTTGGGAGCTAATTGGCGGATTTGACTTGTGTTTTCTCCTACAATGCGCTGAGGAACGAGCATCCAGCGAGTCGGCTGTGTGTCACAACCGTTAGCAATGTCTGAGCTTTTGAACATAGGATAGAGATAATCGTCCTCTAAATCAACAAGCTCTCCCCACCCATTTCGGCATCCGTTGTTCTCTGTACGAAATTCCATAATCTTAACACAATCATGTTTAACACCAGACCTCCATTTATAGCGTTCTTTTCCCTCGAGGTGCTTCCAAAGCTCAAAGCGTTTAATGTTTGCCACAAGACGTCCCTGTCGATATCCAAAAACCTTATCAGCAATTCTATGTTTTAGACTTTTATGGACCTGGCAGTCGAAGTTGCTATCAGACTGGGAAGCACTAATGATAAGAAGGCACGCATCTACAGCGGCACCAAAATACTTGGACGCTTTAATATGATATATGTCTGAACGTTTTAGATGTTGTCCGCTTTTCCAGGCGCGGTTAAGAACTTTTCTCGCAACTGAAGTTTTACAGAGCATCGCTAACGTAGCTTTTCTATCGTTGATACATTCGATGGCCTTGTTTAACATCCATTCAGAGATGTCAAAATTGCTCTTTCCCGTAATAGCATCTATGCCCCGTCGGTTTTGATGATTGGATTTATCGGGTAGATTAAGACTGCCAAGATTACCAAGCTCGGAATTAGTAACCCACGGCGGATTGCCTATCACAAGCAGAGGTCCCGGCAAGGATTCAAGAACACTCGCCCAATCAACGACGAAGAAGTTATCGTGAATAATACGTACAGAAATAGTATCCGGAGCCAGCTTATCGATAGCACAACGTGCCGTATTGACATATTCACTGTTTATGTCAATACCAATTATACTTTGGGCATGTGGGAAAAACTCAAGAGCAGCTATAAGGAAACTTCCCTCGCCGCAGGTCGGTTCGAGAATGCTACACGGTTCTAATCCGTGTTTAGACAGTAGCGAACAGACCTGCCGAGCAAGCTCAATGGGCGTTTGGAAATCACCAAACTCCGCTTTCTTTTTGCTCTTTTTTACAACTGCCATAGTCTTACCGAATTCTATAAATACCTTTTACTTTGCCGGCTTCCTCGATTACACGCCTATATTGTAACCTCCACTGAAGGGCATTGGAAATAGTCAGATATCCTGTGTTCGGCGGATTCTCTATAATTTCGTCGGCAATTTGCAATGCCTGGATTTCTTCGACGGGAAGTAAATGGTCTTGCATAAACGCTACAATATCGTCTTTATTTCCGTTGTTTTTGAGAATACTGAGAATTCCTGTCGTGACTTGATAGTCTGCTGTTCTTTCTGCTTTTATAAAAATACTGTGCAAGATATTTAGTCGTGCGGTGCGAGTTTGTTGTTCATCAGTTTTTTCATAAACGAAGAGAAGCAATGAATAACCCAGGCCGAAAATCTTCTGTCTTGCGTTCTTATATGGACAAGATGACTGCGGCTGTTTGATACTCGTTACTTTTATATCCACGCCGAGCTTCGGGAAATCAATACCTCTGGCGGAACTACCTTCCTCATAGGTGTATTTCCCGCGGAGGTACGCCTGAAATTTATGCTCCAAATATGTTCCTATCGCCTTTCCGTCCGTAACTCCGTAGATTGTAGGCTCTTTATGGGTGGATTCGGCTTCAGCGAAAACACTTGCCTCTTTACAAAGCAGTTTGACGGTTAGTTTACGTCTCATATTTTATAATTTTACCACGCTTCCTCGGGCATTGTAGCATACAAAATCGTGTTTTTCACCGGAGTACTCCGGCGTAGAATGAATAACAACGCGTATGTCGCTAAGCTGCTCTATTTGGGTCAGCGAAGCCCTTTTTTCATTCTGCAGATAATCCGCAACTTCTCGTGAAACAAACATCTCAATTCGTTTTATCTGCTCGTTTGAAGCCGAAAGATTCAACAGGCGAATAATCTCGATAGCCATTGATTCATGGCTTTTGACAAAGCCCGTGCCTGCACAATGCGGACAAGCCA
>CAZUPG010000285.1:0-2532 GCA_964622085.1 uncultured Pirellulales bacterium
ATATCCGGCGTTAGTATTGGATTGCCCTGGTATCTCTTAAAAAGTTCGTGTGCTTTTTGTTGCCGTGAAAGATCGACCATAATTTCAGCCTTAAAAATCAAGGGACATAATGATATTAGTCCTCTGTGACACGTGTTTTGAGGAATTGTCATTGCGAGCTCCCTTTATGGGGGCGTGGCAATCTTGAACTCACGAATGATTGAGATTGCTTCGGTCGCCCGCCTTCAGCGAGCTCCCTCGTAATGACGACCACCAATTCAGTTGTCACAAAGCGTTAGTCTTACATCACCTAATTTTAATCGGCAAGTTGAGTAATTTACTGTAAGCTAAAGTGGAAAATTTGGACAAGACCATACAAAAATTTTCCGACAAGACGGGTAGATCTGGCCAATGCGGGATATTTCGTCGTTGAAGAGCCCCTGGTAGATTCACTACTGCCACTTCTATGCTGTGCTTTTACCCCGTTAGAAAAAACATATATCCTGAAACATCGTATTCTATGTTACAGGGCAAAATTTCTAACGGGGTTTACCAGTTGTGTTTTGTATAAGCTTTGATATAATGAGCAGGTCTGTATCAGCTCATCGTGCTGGCCTTGAGCGATAATTTCACCCCCATCCATTACAACAATCACATCTGCGGAAATAACGGTGCTGAATCTATGAGCGATAATAAAGCTGGTTCTATTCTGCATAATTTCCTCGAGCCCGGCGTGAATTTTGGCTTCGCTGTCGGCGTCAACCTGACTTGTTGCCTCATCGAAAATAAGGATTGTGGGATTTTTTAGAATCGCTCTTGCGATAACAATTCTTTGTAACTGGCCGCCACTAAGTCCGGCACCCTGCTCTCCGATTATTGTATCATATCCGTTCGGCAGGGGTGTAATGAATTCATGGGCAAAGGCACGCTTGGCTGCAGCAATTATTTCTTCGCGTGTAGCGTTTGGTTTGCCGTATGCGATATTTGCCGTGATAGTATCATTGAATGTTACTACATTTTGCGTAACCATTGAAATCTGATTTCGCAAACTGTGCAGTGTTACATCATAAATATCTGTATCGTCTATCAGGATATGGCCACTGTTGGGATTATAAAATCTTGGTATCAGATTTGCCAGAGTTGTTTTGCCTGAGCCGTTAGGTCCGACGATAGCAATGTTATGACCTGCCTGCACTGTAAGATTAATTCCATTTAGTACCGGCCTGTCACTGCCGGGATAGGTAAAAACAACGTTTCTGAATTCTATTTTTCCCCTCAGCGGGGCCAATTCAATAGCGCCGGTTTTTTCAAACTCGAGTGGTTCGTCTATGACAGCAAAAACTCTTTCCGCAGCGGCATTTGCTTCCTGCAGCTTATTCCAGATGTCAGAGGTTTTTCTCGCGGACTCCGCTGCAAAGCCCAGTATAAACAACAGGCCCAAAAATTTACTGCCATCCATCTGTCCGGCGGTAACCCAGGACGCTCCGAATATAAGAGCAACTGAGCCTGCTGCCATTCCAAGCACTTCCATTATGGGTGTGGTAGCGGCATTGACCTTGGATATTTTCAACAATTGTTTTAACAATCTGGCGTTTATCGTCTTGAAGATAGTACGCTCATACTCATGGCGGTTATAGATCTTGACAACTTTAAGTCCTGCCATTGCTTCCTGGAGCTTTGCCAGCATCTGGGAGCTGGCCATTAGAGATTTTCTGGTAGCTCGTTTCATTTTTTTGCCGAAACCCGCTACCAGCCATAGTATAAAAGGTGCGCCACACAGAAAAATTAGGGTAAGCTGCCAGTTTAACCACATCGCTGCTGCTATCATAAAAAGAACGTTAAGCGGCTCACGCAGCGCTTTTCCAAGCATTATTTTAATTGCCTTACCCATTAAACCGGTATCACCGACGATTCTGCTGACAATGTCACTTGGCCTCTCATTGGCAAAAAACCCGATGGGCATATCAATTGCATGGCCAAAAGCATCTTCCCTCAAATGATTTATTCCTATCTGAACGACTTTTTGGGCCATATATTCCTGATAGAATTTCGCTATGCACCGGATTATTGTGACCACTCCCATTGCCAGAATAATGAAGATAACCGCTTTAGTTTTATTTTCCTTTGTTTGCTGTCTTGGCAGAAAACTCAGCCATCTTTCTAAATGGTCCACGTAAAATGGCTTTGGGCCTGTATTAAATGTTAATGTTTTAGTCTCAGCGACGCCTTGCTTATTGTCCCTGCATATTTGAATGGTAAGCTCGGTGTCTGCCGGTGCGGTTGCGAGTTTTTCAAGCAGTTTGGCGGAGGGGATTTTATCGGTGTCTTTCTGGACTAAAAGCTCTGCTACGCCGATAATTCTGTCGAGTTTTTGAATTTTTGCTTTTTGAGCGAGACTGTCCTGCTTGATGTCTGTTATCAGCAGATGATAAGCAATATCAGTTTCGGAGAAATCTATTTTTCCCGGTACATAGAAGGATATGCCGTACCTATGAGTACTGATTTCTCTTTCTACCCAGCCGTGCAGACCTTCCTCGCCCATCATCACTTTCA
>CAZUPG010000286.1:0-2495 GCA_964622085.1 uncultured Pirellulales bacterium
AAACCAGTTTAGTTTGTATTCGAACTTTTCAGACTCAGGCAGATAGCCCTGTGGCACGTAGCTGTTGACAATCGATATGCCGTTTACCCCGTTAGAAAGAAAGCTCGGCTCGACTGAGCTCGCCGAAGTCCGTCCTGTTGGCCTCCGCCCGAGCTTTCTAACGGGGTTTATCTCCACCTTAATTAGACGGGCTTCATCTTTTGGCTCATCCTCGAAACCGAATTTAACTTTTGAGATTTGGCTTCTGCTGAAAATTGCTACGCCGTTATAGCTTTTTTGGCCTTTGAAGACATACTTATAGCCGCTGTCACTAAACGCATCGGCCGGGAAATCGACATCCTGAACCTTGGTTTCTTGAACGCACAAGATGTCCGGCTGATGTTCGTCGAGCCACGCAAGCACTATAGCTAAGCGGGAGCGTAAGGAATTGACGTTAAAGCTTGCAACTTTCATTCAAGCTGATTTTTTTAAGCTGGTTCCTCAACCTTGATTTTCTTATTCTTGGCTGATATTGTTTTTATTGGTACTTGTTTCTGGGCAGGATTGTCCGCCACTTGCCCGCCGTCTGTTCGGCGGGTCTCTTTGGCGGATTCAACCTGGCGACCTTGTTGTGAGGAAATCGCTTCGCTTGGCTCGACCTTGTCAATTAGCGTATAACTTTCGACTATGGCCAGCAGGCTCAATAAAAAGCTCAGCGTGCTCTCTGCACCCTGATTGGCATTAACGCCGCCACTCATAAGACCATCGCAGCATCCTTTAGTTCTGAAGTCGTATAGTGGTATGTCCAAATCGTTTTTTCCGAGAAACCAGTCAAAGGCCTTTCTCTGCAGTGCCAGATACTTACTGTTTAGCGTGGCATCGTAAGCAGCCCTTAGCATCATAACCATACTTGCTGCCTCTATTGGTTGTTGGTCAAATTGTACTTTTGTTTTGCCTCTCTCATACCATCCATTGCAACCGATGAAGCTGAAATGTTCTCCGGTGAAGGTATTTGCTAACAAAAATTCACAGCTTTTCTCTGCGACTTCAAGATATTTTTTATTATTGGAAGTCAAGCTGGCAATAAATAGGGCATACGGCAAAGCGGCACTGTCATAAGTTAAAGTATCCTCGAACCACTGCCAATCAGGGTAACTGTTTTCCTCGCATTGATTTACAAGGTCGTCTGCTGCTATTTCCAGCTCGCGCTTGATATCACTGGCACCGGGGAATTGCTTAAGATAATCACTCATACCCAGTATCGAATAGGCCATTCCTCTTGGATATTGCTCGTCCACATGTCTTACAGACCTGTCAAAGCAATCTTTGATTATCGATAGATAGGCCGCTGTTGGTGGTTGTGCCATAACCGTTCCAAACGCCCATAGAGCTCGGCCGAGAGCATCATTTAACGGCTCTTTTTTCTGCCAGCTTCTGTCGTAATTCATAAAGTTTTTGACCGTGCCGTCGCTATTTTGTGAGTGCATAATAAAGGACAGATATATATCGAGAAGCTCAAGGGCCTGCGGTTCAGGGTATTGCGTGTAATATCTGGTCATTGCAATTACAGCCCTTGCGTTATCGTCTGTTGCGTAGCCATATTCGCGGTTTGGTATTGTAAATTTTGCATGCTGAAGCAGGCCGGTATCATCGGTCATCTTTCTCAGATGGGCTAATGACGGCTCTGGTACTTCAATAGTTGTTATTGTTTTGGGTACTGTTTTTGCAGCTTTAGTTATAATACTCACTGGTAATCGTTTCGTACTAAACAGTTTCCAGTATGCCTGGCCAATTTTGGGCCAAGTCCTGCTTCTGCCATATTCGTATGCCTTTCTACGAAGCGAATAATATAGCGAATCGTCCTGTAGTATTTCGATTATTGCTTCAGCCATTTGTTTGGAATCGCCGAATGGTACCAGCTTTCCTCGGCCGTCGGCCAGCAGCTCCTCGGCCGCCCAATAAGGGGTAGAAACTACCGCTTTACCTGTGCCAACCGCGAAGGACAACGTGCCGCTGGTCAATTGTTCCCTGTTGAGATATGGTGTGGCATAGATGTCCGCTGCACACAAAAAGTTGTGAAGTTCCTCGTCCTTCACGAATCTATTGTGGAAAATTACATGCTCCTGCAAACCTAAGTCTTTTACCATATGTTGAAGCTTGAATCTATACGATTCTCCATCGTATTTCAATACTGTTGGATGGGTCATGCCCAGAACTATGTAAATAACGGATGGGTCGGCCTCGATTATTGCCGGCATCGCCTTGAGCATAATCTCTATGCCTTTATTTTTATTAAGCAGGCCGAATGTCAGAATTGTTTTTCTCTCCTCCATTCCGAATTTATGCTTGTAGTAGTTGCTGTCAACGAACGGCAAATCCGGTATGCCATGGGCAATCAGTTCTATTTTTTTTCCCTGTATGCCGTAAATCTCACGCAGCATACTAATGCCGCGCTTGTTCATTGTAATTACTTTGTAGGAGGCGTTGCAGACCTCTACTAATGATTTGTGGTAAGC
>CAZUPG010000287.1:0-2487 GCA_964622085.1 uncultured Pirellulales bacterium
CGTTTTGATGCAGCCTTATCGCTTTGCGGTTCCGGTGCATAGGCTGCGCTCTCTGGATGTTTCTTCATTGCGCCGAGCAGGTCATTGTACTCAGCCTCGCTAATTTTGCCTTCATCGCGAAGCTGTAGAAGTTCCTCTTCTGATGATATATTTTCCATTTCTTAAGCTCCTGAGAGTTCTTCCAGTTTCTTCTTGGCCTCGGCTACGTTAATTTCATCAGTCCGCAACTGCTCAAGAACGGCTTTTTTCTGGGCGTCCATTTTCTTTAGCGTTTCGTAGTTCACAATCAATCTGTCCAGCCTGGACCTTATTGCGGCGTATCCGAGCGGGCTGTTCTGCTCTAATGTTTTGATACTGAATCCTGCTAAAAGATACTGCTCCAGGAATTTTTGATCTTCTGGAGTGAGCCTATTGAAAAAAGTTTCGCTGAAATTGCCTTCTATTTTAACTCCGCAGACGGTACAGGCCATCGAGGCCGTTTGCATCGGCAGGCCACAGCAAGGACAGGATATTGAAAGTAGTTTCTTTGCCATAATTAATAATATTAGTTTATAAGTGATAAAAGTCAAGAATAATTCGGGAATAATAATAATAATCTTAATATATTTCGCGAGAGGTATCCAGAATGCTCATTTTGCCCGGATTTGCTGATTTTTCTCTAAAAGATAAGCACCTACGGGCAAATACAGAAAGGAAACTTAAAGAAAAAAATCTCGATATGATAATCGCCAACACCTCCGCCGCAATCGGCGCTGTGAAAACCTCCGTACAGATAAAAACTCTCTATACAAAATGGTTGAAAATCGATAAAACAGCCAAAAAGAGCATGGCGAAAAGAGTAATATCCATGATACGGATGAGATATAAATATGGAAGACAGTAAAAAGAACGAAGATCCGGATGAACCTTTGGATTACTCTCAAATGGCTACATTTTTCAAATACTGCAGTGATGATGAAAAGGTCATCAATGGAATATTCAGGGAACAAAAAATTAGGTTCACACAGCCTGCAGCGCTGAATGACCCCCTTGAGTTTAATCCTATAATCACGTTCAATGATAACGCAGACAATTACAGGCGATTCCTATGTGACGGAATAGTATTCCCCAGCGAAGAAGAGAGACTGCGGAGTCGGCTTGTTGAAAGCCAAATGAATGCCTTTGGCATCCTATCCCTGACAAAAGTCCCAGACTCTTTCAATATGTGGAGCCGCTATGCGAATGGAAACAAAGGTTTTCTAATAGAACTCAAGTCCGACTTTAATAAACAGCTCTGTATGCTCTCGAAGGAAGGAGAAAAATATCCGGTTCGGCAAGTCACATATGTCGACGGATATGCTATCAATATTGATGAACTTGTCGATGAGCACGGCTGGTTCACACATACCAAGGCGAACGAGAAGTTCTTCTTCACAAAGACTTCGCGATGGGAGTTTGAAAAAGAATATCGTATGGTCAGGCCGTTATCTGGTTATCCTGGGTGGGAGCCCTTAAGTAACAGATTTCATCGCGACAGAGAAGGGGTCTATTGTTTTAATTTCTCGCTGGACTGTATGGAGTCCGTCACATTTGGCGCATGCATGTCCGTTGAAAACAAGAAAGAGATCATGGAGGCATGTCAAGGTACAAATATCAAGTTCTTACAAGCATATATAGCCAGAGATCAAAAAGATAGATTTGATTGGCCTGGAGCTGTCGGACTCATACCTATAGATGAATTTCCCAACTTTCTTGAGATGAGTAACTTCATTACGGAAGCGAAGTACATTGAAGAACGAAAAAAGCCGCCAATTACTGTAAGAGAGCTTAGCGACCTCCCTTATTACGCACACGATGAGCAGTGGGTCCGGCAATACTATCAGAATAGAAAAGCTCGTATGGCAGGAAAACAGGAACTTTAGACAGCGGTTTAGTCAACGTCATCAGGCGAACTGTCATTCCGCACTTGATGCGGAATCCAGAGTACCGCGAATATGGATTCCCGCTTTCGCGGGAATGACATTTATCAATTCATCAGTGACAAACCACAATCCCGTATTTATAAGAAACCTAAAGTTTGGTGTCCGGCTCTCTGTGGCTAATCCTTTATGCCGAGGTCGTTTTTAGTGAGGATGGACTCAAATTTATAGCCGGCTTTTGTGATATTTTCCTCCGCTCCCTGTCTGCGGTCAATTACGCAGACGATTTTTTTCACCCTCGCACCTGCTTCGGCGATAACCTTGGCTGCTTCAAGGACCTGTCCTCCGGTAGTAGCTATGTCCTCGACCAAAAGAACAACATCGCCCGATTTTAGAACGCCTTCTACGAGTTTGCCGGTGCCGTAGCCTTTTTTGCTATTGCGAACGATTATCCAGTTCTTACCCGTTTGCATTGCCGTTGCAGCAGCCAGGGCCACGCCGCCCAGCTCTGCTCCGGCTATCAAGGTGATGTCGGGACTAACTCGTTTGGCAAATTCTTCACCGAGAGCTTTGAGAATATCCGGACATG
>CAZUPG010000288.1:0-2481 GCA_964622085.1 uncultured Pirellulales bacterium
GGCCAGATGCTTCGCCTTTCGGCTCAGCATGACAATAAAAATCGGTCAGTTTGAGTAAAAACTTAAAGCTAAAAGTGAAAAACTACAGCTTAAAATTCAAAACTTACCTGTCTTCAATTTTAAATTTTGGGTTTTGGTTTTGCATTTTTAGTTTTAAGTTTTACACTTTTTTGTGCTTAGGATTTCCTTCCTATTGCCCCGGCAGTCTCAATCTCATCCCGACGAAGAGGGTATCCTCATCCTCTAAAATACCTGTGTTTAGTTTGCTTATCTCAGGATAGCGACCGCCGTTACCAAGCTGCTCAGCAGCAATCTTCCACAAGCTATCGCCTTCCTGGACTCTATATACTCTGCTTTGTTTTGTTTCGGCCGTTTTAGTCGAAAGCTGTCTTCGGCCGATAGATTTAACCTTCTCAAACAGTCCGTTTGGAAAAATACTTTCAGTTTCGCTTCTTTTTTGCGCTGTTGTCAGTGGTGGTATGACGAGTTCTTGTCCGACATAGATTTCGCCGGGAGATTTCAGCAATTCACGATTGGCCTCGAATATCTTTGTGATGTTTTTTATTTTGTTACCCCCCTCATCGCCGTAAAGCTTCTTGGCGATAACGGCCAGGTTATCTCCCTCTGAAACAATATAGGTTTTTGGCCGGTTCGTCTCGACAGGTCTGGCTTTTTTAACAGTTACCGTTGCCGCCGCAGCCGACTTAATCTCATTGGATGCTTTTTCAATCGAGACATCTTTCACAACCGAAGTGCTGTCAGGCAGTGACATTTTAAACCTCGGACTCGTGTCTTCTGTTATGGAGGTTTGAACTTTCTCCAAAGGTTGTTGTTTTACCGGCTCAGTCTGCCTGGATAACTCATTCCTACCGACAACCTTACGCTCCTTGGCCCCAAGAGCCGTAGGCTCATTCTGAAAATCGACCATTTTGTTAGTCAGCTTGTTATTATTTTCGTCATGGCGAAGACTCGGCAGACCATTAATTAAAAATGCAATGATAAATATAAAGAACAAACCTAACAGCAATCCGACTTTGGCATCACGAGTCATTACGAAACTCCATTTCTTTTTTTACTACCGAGTTTGCTGTTCTCTCTGAGATGTCATTCCTGCGCAAGGTTGTCACCCCTGCGAAAGCAGGGACAGGAATCCACTTTCTCATTGTCCTCTGCGCTCTCGGTGGCCTCTGCGGCTTGACACATAATTCACTAATCAACTAATTCACTATATTCTTTGTGCGATTCTCAACTTTGCGCTTCTTGCCCTCCGATTTTCGCAAATTTCTTCTCGGCTTGGCACAATCGGTTTTTTCGTGATAATTTTGTAAATGCCGGCTCTTTCATTTTCTTTGAAATTATTCTTAACCAACCTGTCTTCTAAGCTGTGAAAGCTAATCACTGCTATGCGACCATTGCTCTTGAGCAGTTCTGACGACGAGGCGAGCAGTTTCTTCAGATTCTCAAGCTCGTTATTGACCGCGATTCTAAGTGCCTGAAAAGTTCTCGTTGCAGGGTGTATTCTCGTTCTTCGCTTTTGTCCCGGCCGTCTCAGTGCTCTGGACACTATATCTGCCAGTTGACCGGTTGTTGTTATCGGCTCACTTTTGCGGCGCTCAACGATAAACCGTGCAATCCGTCGTGATGCCCTGTCCTCGCCGAAGTTATAAATCAAATCAGCGAGTGTTTTTTCGTCTGTATTATTAACTATATCGGCAGCAGTGGTCTTTAATCTTTTGTCAATTCTCATATCCAGCGGCGCATCCTCAAGAAAGCTAAGTCCCTTCTCGACATCGGATAGCTGCACCGAGCTGATGCCCAAATCTGCCAATATAAAGTCAACCTTTTCTATTCCTTGTTTGTGGACTTGCTCTGCGATGTGTGAAAAGTTTGAACGTACCAAAATGACCCTGCACACAAGGTCTTTTAATCTAAGTTGGGCCCTTCGGACTGCTTCCTTGTCGACATCCAGGCCGATTAACACTCCCTCATGGCTCAGGGTTTTGCCGAGCAGATAACTATGACCTCCTTGTCCTATGGTCGCATCGACCATCACCCCATTCGGCGGTAACGTTATCCGTTCAGTTAACGTTCCTGCAAGAACCGGAATGTGTTCTACTACCTGTGGCACAAGCTATCGGACCATTCACGTCTATCACATCACGTCCGCACTCGGGATTTCACGTAATACTTACAATGCGCTGGCGGTCTGTCTCATGTGATTTAAACATCTGTCATTGCGAGCGCAACGAAGCAATCTCAAAATACTTAGCCCCCCAATTTATTGGGGGGTCATTTAGTTTGTTATCCTTTAGCCCCCCAATTTATTGGGGGGTTGTTAGCCCTCGGCATCGTCGAGGGTCGTTTAGCCCCACACCTGCCCTGAGCAGCCTGTGGTGAGCAAGGTCGAACCGAGTCGAAGGGGCGACGTCATTGCGAGCGCAACGAAGCAATCTCAAAATACTTAGCCCCCCAATTTATTGG
>CAZUPG010000289.1:0-2476 GCA_964622085.1 uncultured Pirellulales bacterium
ACGAGATGAAGATCGGCCCCGGCGCTCCGCCGATTCGCACCGACAAAGGCTGGCTGAGCATTTACCACGGCGTTTTTCCAACGATGGATGGTCATGTATATCGGCTGGGTGTTGCGTTGCATAAGCTTGATGACCCTGCTGTGGTTCTTGGCGTTGGCGACAGATGGATTTTACAGCCGGAAGACCCGTGGGAAGTTGTCGGCTACGTGCACAATGTAGTTTTTACCTGCGGTGCGGTGCCAGAGGATGACGGCACTTTGAAGCTCTACTGGGGCGGGGCCGACACTGTAATGTGCGCCGGCACAGCGGTCATTGACGAGCTTGTCGAGCTTTGCCTGACCGATTCGAGACCGCCAAAGTAAAAAATCAGCCACAGAGAACACATCCGTCTTCGCCAAGGCTACGCCGGACAAGGAGAACACAGAGAAGATTCAAAATTATGAAGCCACAGATTTCACTGATGACACGGATTTATTGACCACGAAGACACCAAGTCTATGATATATTTATTTTTTATCTTTGTGGCTAATTATTAGCGGCGGAGGCGCTTGTCCATAAAGAGGATTACTTTGTCGTATTTTTCTGGTGAAATGGTTTCTTTCAATATTTTGCGAATTTCCCGCATAGGCGTTCGCTGAGTAGTGTGCGTGATAATAATGTGCTCGTTGTTCAGCTTATTGAGCAGCTCTGTAAATTCATCAATATGCATATGTTTGCCGGCTTCGGCCCTTCCGGTATGCTCGCCTTCGTAGAAGGTGCACTCGGCAATTAAAATTTTGCTGTTGACGATATACTCCAACTGCGAAAAATCGGCATATTGCGTATCACCAAAATAAGTAACAATCGGGATTTCCAGCGGATAATCGATTTGGATGCCTTGCTTTTTTAGCTCAACTATTTGTGGGCTGGTAAGGCCAAGATATTCTGTTTTTAGCTTTTTTCGCTTTTCAATCACGCTGTAGCCGACAGAACCTTTTGTGTGCTTTGTTGGAAACACCCTTGCGAACAAATTGGGCTTTATCTGGTATTCGTCGCCGGGTTTTACACCGACCAGATTAGCCGGTATTTGGTTGCCGTCCAGCCGGGACCATGCATCAAGCACTTGCCTTATTGGCCCTAATAGATTTTTAGGCGCCAGTATTGTGCCGGCAGACTGGCCGCAAAAGTTCCGATGAGATAAATAATATGCGATACCGGCTGCATGGTCCATATGGCCGTGTGTGAGCAGGATATGGTTTATGGAAATAATCTGGTCCGGGGCCTTGCCGACATCGAAGCAAACATCTAATTGAGGCACTGCAACGACGGTCTCTTCACCTGCGACCGAATAGCCGATGATTTCCAAATCGTCTATCTTAATATGTACTAAATTATGACTGGCCATTTAAGAAAATTAAAACTTAAAAATCAAAGTTAAAAATTGCGGAATCCATTAGTTTCATAATTTTGCTTTCTTAATGGTAGAAAGAGCAGGCGGTTATGTCAATTTGTTTTTGACATTGCTTGCGAATTGTCGGTAGTGGCATTATCATATTACGCGATACGCAATACGAGATACGAATTATGCCTGACAAGAGAATTCACAGAGGTCCGCATCCAGCCGATGCAAAGTTGTTTGCCGAAAGCAAAATCAACGATTTGCGCTGTGCACTCGCAGATTTTTCACTTCTACTGACAAAGGGCTATGCTGAAAAAAGCACTCTGAAATTAGTCGGCGATAAGTTCTCTCTCACAGAAAGACAACGGCTGGCTATTATGCGTAGCGCTTGCTCCGACCAACATTTATCTTCTCGAAAACAACGTGAAGTTAAAATCTCCGATTTGGCCGACCAGCCAATTATCATTGATGGTTACAACATTCTGATAACTGTCGAAGCGGCAATGAGTGGCGGTGTTATCTTTAGGGGTCGCGACGGCTGTTATCGCGACCTAGCAAGCGTACACGGGACATACCGCAAAGTTACCGAAACGATACCGGCTGTAGAGCTTATAGGCGGGTTTCTCAGAGAAATCGGCGTAGTAAAAGCCCGATGGCTGCTGGACAGCCCAGTCTCCAATAGTGGGCGATTAAAAACACTCATTGGTGAGCTGGCCGGGAAAAACAACTGGCACGGATTCGACCCTTCGACTCCCTCGACCGTGCTCGGGATAAGTGCGCTCAGGGCAGGCAAGCTCACCGCAGGCTGGGAAATCGAGCTTCTTTTAAGCCCGGATTATGAACTGATAAGAACAGAAGAGATTGTCGCCAGCAGCGACAGCGTTGTGCTTGATGGCTGCAAGAGTTGGACCAACCTCGCCGCCGAGATCATCACGCAGAAACTCCCCTCCGCAACCATCATCGACCTATCCCCCAATTCAGTACCGCTATAGTTGAGGTATTCCCCTTGCAGCGTGCCAGACTCTTACGATTTCCACAATGTGCTCTTTAGGTTTGACTCTGTACACGATCCTGCAAGGTCTGCGAATAACCTCTCGG
>CAZUPG010000290.1:0-2462 GCA_964622085.1 uncultured Pirellulales bacterium
ATCCGCACATCAGCCGTTTTCGATGGGCATATAAGAATCAGGCCATCGGCGCCGATACCATAATGGCGGTCGCTGACGATTTGAGTCAGCTCCGCCGGGTTCTTGACCTTTTCCTCAAAGCAATTGACATAAACATAGTCATTGCCAAGCCCGTGCATTTTAGTAAATCTCATCTTTACTTCTCCTTGACATAAAACCGCCTTAGTCTATGAACATATGGACAAAAAATCAAATTTGTTTCTCAAAAATGTCATGCTGAGCGGAGCGAAGCATCTGGCCTTAGTAAAATATCATACTAACGAGAAAATATTTGCTGATGTAATCAAATTGTGTCATAATTTTATAAGTGGCTCAGGATTTTGAAATCATCGGTGACATTACCAACGTGGAGACGATTGCCGTCGGCAATTCGATTCGGGTCATCAAGAGGTTAAAGAGGTTCTATGGCGACGGTCGTTAGCGTAAGCTCAAGGGTGTTGAAAAAGTGAAGTTACCGGATGGCACTATTTGTAAGGCTGAAGTCCAATGGTACGAAATGAGTAGAGTAGGCAGCAAGGAATGTAAGATTAAGCAGATATTATCATGAGCACAAAATCGGAAATGCGACATTACGTTCTATGTGTCAGCAACAGGAAATATTCGGCCTCACTGGAAGCACGTAAGATATATCAGTGTGTTCCGGACCTCGAAGCCGAAGCGCATGGACAAATCCGGGTCATTGATGAATCCGGCGAAGATTACCTTTATCCTATAGATATGTTTCTTTCCATCGAGATTTCGGAAGAGGCCACGCTGGCGTTTGCACACGGGTCGCGAAAAGCATAAGACAGATTCTGTACGATACGAACTATCCCACCGAGAATTCTTTTTTTCGGGTGTTCATCTGGGCTTTCAGGCGTGCGACAATAGACGAGTGCATCTGCGAGACGCGGGATTCGGACAAATCCAATGTTACGCCGATTTCCTTCATCGTCATCTCTTCATAATAATACAAAACAATAATCAGCCGTTCGGCACGAGTCAGCCCTTTGGTAAGCAAACTCTTCAGGTCTCGCTTCTGGGCTTCGGTCACAGGGTCCTGGCTCTTTTTATCCTTTATCACATCTATTTCGCGAACATCTTTTTCACTGTCGCCGTCGTTATATTTGGTATCTAACGAGACCAGACTGACAGCGTTGGCATCCCGCTGGAGCCGGTCAAACTCCTCCTTACCCATATTTAGCTCTTCAGCGATTTCTTTCTCTGTCGGCTTACGGCCGAGATTTATCTCAAGCGCATGGCTGGCCTTGGAAAGCTGATGAGCGCGGGCACGGACTAATCGCGGCACCCAATCCATACTTCGCAGCTCATCAAGAATCGAACCTTTTACACGGGGAGAGCAATATGTCTCAAACTTTACTCCTCTGTCGGGATCGTATGCATCGATAGCATCCATCAGACCAAAAATACCGGCGCTGATAAGGTCGTCCAGCTCGACCTTATCAGGTAACTTGCTGTGCACTCGCTCGGCGCAGTATCTTACAAGGTCCCTGTAATGTTCCATAAGCAGATTGCGGAAATACTCATCGTGGGTTTTGTGGAACTGCTCCCATATTTCGTCAATACCAAGTTGTTGCTTAGTCTTCATAGCATTCCTCCCTGAATAAGGACCATGCTTTGCAAAAGTATGGATTCTATGATTTCAACAACATTTATGAGCCATAGGCTCATTTACCTCACTGGGCTTTAAGTCCTATAAACACCAGCGCCTATTCTTTCATCTTGGCTCTCCTCCATATCGATATACAGAACACCCCCGTCACAAATTCTTATCGACCCATTGGCCGATAACTTTAGAAGAACAAATCAACAACCTTCTTAAAAAAACCTTCTTCGTTTGGCGTCGCAGCCAAACCATTACCCAACTTCGCCGCTAAAGCCGCCAATGACGAGGTAATCCGCGCTTTAGGGTAAGTTAAGACAACCGGCTTTCGCAGCCGAATCGCAGAGCTTAATCGCTCGTCCCTGAGAAATACGCCGGCATCATAAACGTGAGTGTTCAAAAATTGTTTCGCAACGTTTGCTATCTGCTGATAGGTTCTTTTACCTTCCGCTATTGTCGAAGCCATGTTTACAATAAGACTTATTCGCCTGGCAAAGGAGTTTACTGCCAACACTTTAATCATTGCATAAGCATCGGTCATCGCTGCTGCCTCCGGCGTTGTAACTAACAAAACGTGGTCAGCCGCAAGGCAAAAGCCAACAACCGTCCTCGAAATGCCGGCTGCGGTATCAATTACAATCACATCGAAATCACTCTGAAGTCTGGACAATTCTCCGAGCAGGCGATGCCGCCGAAATTCATCGATGTTGGCCAAATCCTCAAGGCCGGAAGCTCCACAAATTATCCCCAGACCCTCAGGGCCGCTGTAAATAATCTCCTCGATGCTTTTTTGCCCGTTAAGCAAATGAGAAATGTTGTA
>CAZUPG010000291.1:0-2438 GCA_964622085.1 uncultured Pirellulales bacterium
CCCTGTCTCCAGGATGAGAACCTGATATCCTAAGCCACTAGACGATGGGGGCAATATAATTTACGATTTCCTATCTTCAATTTTCGATTTAATTTTAAGCTATACTGCCAAGTATTAGCCACAAAGTCACTAAGACACAAAGAAATAAAAAGTAAAAAACAAAAATCCAGTGCCTTTGTGTCTTGGTGGCAAAAATAAAGCACTTATAGCATAGCAGCTTCGTGCACGCCTTGTCAAACACAAGTGGTCTTCTATTCGAAAAGGACTTTCAACTTTTCCTTATCAGCGGAGTCAATTTGGCTCTGGTCTGTCCAGACTGCCAAATCCAGACTCTTTCTGCAGTGACAATCCTCATAAACAAGCTCGGTGTCATTGTTCAGAACGGCCTTTATCAGTTCCAGAGAGTTTCTTGTGGCTGTTTGCAAATTTGCAATTATCTCTTTAAGCAGAGTCTGCTTTTCTTCTGTAGCATCGTGAGGTTTCCAGCAGTCATAATCACTGGCCAAGGCGACGAGTGCATAGCAGATTTGTGCTTCTCTTGCCAATTTGGCTTCTGGCATAGCAGTCATACCGATAAGGTCACCACCCCACGCCTGGTGCATAAGCGATTCTGCCCGTGTGGAAAACTGAGGCCCTTCCATACATACGTATGTGCTTTGTGGATGCGTCTTTGTATTGATGTCTTTAGCCGCATCAACAAGTATTCTGCGAAGCCGCTCACAGGTCGGCTCAGCCATCTCACAATGCACTGCTGCAAAACCGGCAAAAAAACTACTCTGCCGCTTAAATGTTTTATCGATAAACTGGTCAACGACAACCAAATCACCCGGGGCGATTTCCTCACGAAGTGACCCTACCGCTCCGCTGCTGATTATCGCGTGAACGCCGAGCGATTTGAGGGCGAAAATATTAGCAGCAAACGGAACTTCGCTGGGCGAAAGTTTGTGTCCCTCACCGTGGCGATTCAAAAATGCAATTTTCTTTTTGCCGAATTTGCCAACTAAAATAGGTACGCTCGTTTTACCGAACGGCGTCTTGATATTGTGATGTTCCACATCATTTATCTGCTCAGCCAGAACATCGCCCAGCCCCGTGCCGCCTATTATGCCGACTAACTCTTCACTCATTTGGAAATAAACTCCTTACTTAAAAGGCTGTTAATAGTACTCGTTTTCTTTTCTTTCCGCAATAGTTTTCGAGTCTTTGTTTGCAAGATAATAGTAACTCACCGCTTGATTTCGTATAATTACTGACTATGAGCTTGTCTGAAGGCATCAAACAAAGAGCGATTGAGCTCGGTTTCGACCTTGTTGGAATAACAGACGCCTCCCCTCTAAACAACAAACAGGTCGAATTATTAGCCGGCTGGCTGAAGACCGGCTACGCAGGACAGATGAATTATTTGCACCGAAACTTTGAAAAACGCATCAACCCGGCCAATCTGCTGGATGATGCTCAATCGGTAATCTGCGTCGGCTTAAACTACAAACCCCCAAAGCAAAAACCAATGTCGATCGGCACAACAAAATTAACAGGCAGGGTGGCAAGCTATGCTCGATATGAAGACTATCATATATTCATAAAGGAACAATTGCGAAAACTGATTGATTTTATTACTTCCATCGCCAGCCGAGACCACAAATTCAAAATTTGCGTTGATTCAGCCCCACTGGCCGAAAGGGCATTGGCAGCCAGAGCGGGGCTGGGTTTTATCGGAAAAAATCATATGCTAATCAACCCTACACTCGGCCCGCAAATATTCCTGGGCGAAATAATAACCACTCTAAAATTACAACCTGATGAGTCGATTGCAGGCGAATGCTCGAATTGCAGTGAGTGTTTCGATGCCTGCCCGACGGGAGCGCTTGGACCTGGTGGCCAATTCGATGCCAATAAGTGTATAAGCTATTTGACGATTGAATACAAAGGCCGGATACCCGCTGATTTAGCTGAAAAAATAGGCGACAAACTCTTCGGCTGTGACGAATGTATCCTTGCCTGTCCCTATCAACAAAATGCACCTGTGTGCAAAAATACGCAGTTCAAATTCTATAGTGACAGGGCGGCACTTAACCTACAGGAGATACTGGATTTAATTGA
The DNA here is from genome assembly GCA_964622085.1 of uncultured Pirellulales bacterium. Taxonomy (GTDB): domain Bacteria; phylum Planctomycetota; class Phycisphaerae; order Sedimentisphaerales; family Anaerobacaceae; genus CAZBWE01. The sequence goes on from CAZUPG010000291.1 coordinate 2,101, forward strand.
AGATGAGTTCGAAATCCGATTCACTAATTCAGTTATCTTACGCTCAGGCCTTGACCAGCTTAAAAGAAATGCCAAAATCTGTCTTGCTAATTCAAAAAGTAATCAAAAATTACCTACATAGTACAGAGTCTCAACTCACGGACCTTTTTATGGACAAGGAATACATTAAAAAACTTGCTGAAAATCCCCAGATACGAGCGACGAGTCACGAATAATTATGGAGCGAGGAAGGCGTCGGTTTCACAGGAGGGCAGCTCGCTACCCTTAACTTCAAAGCCGGGTTGCATCTGCTGCAGTGTGAATATATCATCAGCACCGATGCGACGGCCTTTTATGAA
>CAZUPG010000292.1:0-2435 GCA_964622085.1 uncultured Pirellulales bacterium
ATGCGACTCACAGTACCCAACTACCCGGTGGACTCGGCAATGCAAGCGGAGGTCGTCCAGAATTTTCTCCTATATTGGCCAAGGCAGCGATAGCAGCCGGAGCAAATGGCCTTTTTATTGAGGTACACCCCGAACCGAAAAAAGCAAAATCAGATGCCGCCAGTATTATGCCTATAGAATGGCTTGAAGATTTACTAAAAGTGTGCAAAGAAATATTTGAGATTTTACACAAATGATATTTCACTTGACAAAATATGGGAATACCGTGATATTTTATCCGTTATCCGTGATTCCTATAGGAGAATGAGATGATTGGTCTTATTAAAAATAACGGCGAAACAATTGAGCGTCTCTGCTTGCAGTATCGCGTCCGGCGTCTTGAGTTGTTCGGTTCAGCTTTGACAGATGGGAGCTTTAACCCTAAAAAAAGTGACTTGGACTTTCTTGTCGAATTCCTGCCTTTGCAGCCGGGCGAGCATGCTGACTCCTATTTCGGCCTATTGGAAGCACTGCAGGATTTATTTGGCCGACACATTGACCTGGTAGAAATCAAAGCCATACGGAACCCGTACTTTTCAGAATCGGTTAATCGAAATCGTAAGGAGATTTATGCAGCCTGATATACGCAAATTCCTATACGATATTCGCCTGGCCTACGAAGCTCTGGTCCAGTTCACAAACGGCAAGTCGCTAAACGATTATCAAGCAGACCTACTGTTGCGTGCCGGAGTTGAGCGTGAGTTGATGATTATCGGAGAAGCCTTGAATCAGGCGATGAGGATTGCCCCAACTCTGGCTGAAAAAATCACTGGTATCCGCCAAATCATCAATTTTCGCAATATCATTGTGCACGGTTATTCCACTATTGAAAATGAAACCGTTTGGGGTATTCTACAAAAGGACCTACCTGTACTCTATGAGCAGGTCTGCGCTCTGCTCAGCGAAGAGACCAACAGGGGTTAACACAGATTTTTTATTGCCACGGAGACACGAAGGCACTAAAAAGTGCAAAGTGCCTAAAGTGAGCTAAAGTAGAAAAATTAATCCGCTTCAGGCGGATAAATCCGTAACTTTAGGCACTCTAAACTTTAAGCACTTCATTTGTTTGATATTTATTTGGAAAAAAGTAAAATATAAGCAACACGATAATGGCTGAAGAAAAGAAATATACATATGGGCCGGTGCCTTCACGGAGATTAGGGCGAAGTCTTGGTATTGATATCGTGCCATTTAAGCTCTGTTCGCTGGATTGCGTCTATTGCCAGCTCGGCAGAACTACAGAAAAGACGATAGAACGCAGCGACTTCGTGCCCGTCGAGGCGGTTTTGGCTGAGTTAAAAGATAAACTAACCGAGGGATTAGAAGCTGATTTTATTACTATCAGCGGTTCTGGTGAGCCGACGCTGAATTCACGGCTCGGTGAGCTTATAGAAGGAATAAAGAAAATTACCAATATTCCTGTAGCCATACTGACAAATAGTACGCTGCTATACAGAGAGGATGTGCGGGCGGACTGTGCAAAGGCCGACATGGTCCTGCCATCGTTAGATGCAGGTGATGAAATGACTTTCCAAAAAGTAAATCGGCCACATAAAGATATTAGTATTGAAAAACTAATAAATGGGCTGTGCGAATTTAGAAGAGAATTCGCCGGAGAGATATGGCTTGAAGTGTTCGTAGTTGAAGGTTTGAATACTGATATCGAGCAAATCGCCAAAATCAAGGATGCTATAGAACGCATTGGTCCTGACAAGGTTCAGCTTAATACGGCTGTACGACCAACAGCCGATGCTGATATCAAGAGATTGGATGCCGAAAAGCTGCAGGCAATAGCCACACAACTGGGAGAGAAGTGCGAGGTTGTGGCCGATTTCTCACCACACCACTACGGTAAATCCACCGAAAACAAGGCCGAAGACGTATTATCAATGCTGAAACGCAGGCCTTGTACGCTGAATGATATATGTTCAGGTCTCGGTATCAACTACAATGAAGCATTGAAATATATCAGCTACTTTCAGCAGCAGAAACTCATTGATTCCGAGAAAAAGGGTGGCGCCATCTTCTTCAAAGCTAATTAGCAAATCCCGCTGCTCACAAGGCGGGATAATAATTTATCCGGAATATTTCAACATTCACGTCCAATTTATCAAGACAAGGGCTTTATTGGCCGATAAAAGCTTTATAACGTTTTCTGCAGCAATGATTTTATCGTATCCGCCTATAGAAGAAAAAATGAAAAGAACCAAGCAACAACTGGTCTTAAATAAGGGAGCAGAGAAGTTCATTTTTCGCTACGAGAGTGGCCAGGAAGATAAACTCCTGGATGCTCTGATTGAACAGGCAAAGGATAAGCGAACGGATTTTGATTGGTTTGATGCTGCGGTACTGAGTTTCAAACTCACTCAATCGCTTATTGGCCAGGCAAATGAACT
>CAZUPG010000293.1:0-2408 GCA_964622085.1 uncultured Pirellulales bacterium
TCAAATCGTCAACATCCTCAATTCCAACTGCAAGTCTAAAAAGCGTGTCGGTAATCCCCAGCTTATAGCGTGCTTTTCTCGTATAGTCATAGTAGCTTACCAGTGCAGGATGTGTTATCAGTGTTTCAACACCACCAAAGCTTGGCCCGATGTAACATAGTTTCAATGCATCCAGGAGGCGTTTCGCATTATTGATGTTACCCTTTATTTCAAACGTAACAACGCCCCCGCCACCACTCATTTGTTCCTTAGCTATCTTATAATGACGGTGGCTTTCGAGGAAAGGATAATAGACCTTCCTTACCCTCGGGTGATTTTCAAGAAATTGGGCAATCTTCAAAGCAGATTCATTCTGCTTTTCTAACCGCAATGGAAAGGTCTTCAGACCCCGCAGAAGCAAATAACAGCAATGAGGGTCGATGGTACCTCCCATAGATTTATGCAGGTCGCGGACCTTTTCAACGAGCTCTTTTTTCCCGAGCACAGCACCGGCCAAAATGTCATTATGGCCGGCAAGGTATTTCGTACAGCTATGCAACACCACATCCATCCCGAATTCTATCGGCCTTTGGTTGTAAGGCGTGGCAAATGTACTGTCTATGAGCGTAAGCACATTATGTCTGTCCGCTATCTTTTTTATCTTGACAAGGTCGAAGATATTCAGATAAGGATTGGTTGGTGATTCGGAAAGTATAAAACGCGTGTTCTTCTTGATGGCTTTTTCGAGAACTGTATAATCGCCGAATGAAACAATGGTGCACTCGACAGCGAATTGTTTTAAGTACGATTTGCAGAATTCGAGCGTCTTTTTGTAGCTATCATCAGTGATAACAATATGGTCGCCAGACTGTACAAGTGAAAAAATGGTTGTTGTAATCGCACTCATTCCGGACGAGAAAACGACTCCGTCTTCTGCCCCTTCGAGGTCAGCAAGGCGCCTCTCAGCTATTTGTACAGTAGGATTGCCATACCTGCCATATTCAAAATGTTCCTTGCCCTTCTTGGTGAAATCTTCGATGTGCTTACTGTTTTGAAATGTAAATGTAGAAGTCTGAATAATGGGCGTTGTCAATGAATCAGCATATTTTCTCCTTGGCTCACCAGCATGTATTGCTCTGGTCGATAAGGACTTGCGACCACGCGTGGCCTTGTGTTTCTTTGACGCCTTAGCCATTATTCTTTTCTCCAATAAAGTCCTTGCTTATCGAACATATAGCTCATCAAATACTGCTGCTCTGTAACACATAATTTGTTGTGCTGTCATTGCGAGGGCTGCAAAGCAGCCCGTGGCAATCTCTACTTCACAAACGATCGAGATTACTTCGTCGCCCACCTTCGGTGGACTCCTCGCAATGATACTTTGCATTTCATCCATTACGGGCTACTACATCTACACAATGTTTGCTCACCTATGTAACTCAACTTATACCTATATTAAATTACTTTGTCCACCAAAAGAACATGAGCTCTTTAAATGGAGCCCCACGGGCCAAGCTCGTGGTACCTCCATCGCTTCGGCGGAATCCACCGAAGCATACCCTCCTACGCACAATTCAGCCTTCGTAGCCCCTGCTCCTGTCTTCCGACAGGAAGACGCGGGGGCGGAGTAGGCTCGGCGGAGTCCCTTGGAGCGTCGGCGACTGCGAAGGCGGATAATCTCTCACTTTATCTTGATTTCTTTTTCACCTGCCTGCGACGGGTCTGACCTCGTTTAACTTCCAATCGATGCCTACCACTTATTCTGTGCAGGATAAAAACAGAAAGTGCCGTCCTTTCAGGATAAGATACCGAATTGGTGTAGGTATTATTGATGTTTGAATAAATAACAAAACAAACATGCCGTCACTCCTGCGCAAGGTTGTCACCCCTGCCTACGAGCAGGGGCAGGAGTCCGGAAAACGCTGATAAAAAGGCTGGATTCCCGCTCCGCCAAAAAACGGCGGACAAGTTTCGCGGGAATGACATCTTTGCTCTGTTTGTACAGGAACGTTCAATTTTATCCGCCAGACGTACGGCGGATAAATGTTCAAACGTCAATAGAACTATTACTGCATGCAATTTCCGTCCCGCACCTATTTTGAGAATCGACCATCAAATAACATCCAGAGCATCGTTTTTTAATCCGACACACAGCTAATAATAGACCGTCAACACTCAAAACAGGTGCTGGACACGAACTCTGACACCTTACTTCTTTTACTCCCGGGGCCCGCCATAGGCGGGCAGGGGAGCTTCATTTGCGAAACGTCAGAGCATCTCATACAGAAGAGACGGTATGGCAATACAGGCAATAATAATAATGCCCAAAAGCAAAAATAAAAGAATAACTGCCACCGGATTGTCTTCCGTCAGGCCTTTCCAGAACCACTGCCCTATTGATAACCTTGGCCGACTCCTTGTTCTTGCAA
>CAZUPG010000294.1:0-2401 GCA_964622085.1 uncultured Pirellulales bacterium
AAAGTCGTTATTTATCTTACTTGTAAGCTTTAAATCTATAATAGCCATGTTAAGGCCGAATTTTCCCAAAATAGGTGTGGGAAATATATCTAATTCTCCCGAAAGCATTATTTCTTCATCTTCCTCCCATCTTTTTAAAATAGGCACCTGCGTGTTATATTCCGTAACCACAATTTGATATTGCGCACACAATAGCTTAAACCTTTCGGCCTGTTCCTCTATGCGTATCTGGGCAATGGATTTCTGGCCAAGGATAGGCTCCAGCCCTTTTTCTACTCTTATGCGGTTTTCTCTTTCCTGCTTTATCGTTAGTTGTTTGCGTGGCAAATCCAATGTCTTTTCTCCACCACGACCACTGCCTAGCGCAAGGGTCTCAAAATAACTGCCATCCATCATGGGGCGCGTGGGGGAAATTTCTTCCTCGGGAGCTATCTTTGTGTAATAAACATTTTTGGGGCATATAACTCTCTCATCACCCTTATCTAAGAATTTTTTTATTAATGACTGCGATATGGTATAAGGAAAACTCACTTTTTTCTCCTTTTTTCGTAATCATATACCCAGCCCTCAAAATAAGCGGCTATCGTAACAACATCTTCTGTCTTGACTTTTTTATCTTGGGCAGAAGCCCACTCTACTGCGGCGTTAAGACAGGACTCTGCCACTATCAGGGATTGCTTATATCGGTCGGCAGCATATCGGGAGGAAGCTTTTGGTGCCTGGTCTATGCCCGGTGGCGGTGGCCCGTCTTCTCTCGCTGGAGGCATATCTGTTTCCGTTGGCTTTGGCTCTGCTGAGGTAATATTTTTAATCCTGTCTCCATGTATAGGATCTTCCTGAAAAGAATAATTAACGTCATCTCCTGGATTCCACCTAAATGTTTCCTTCATGGCAGCCGCCCTACCCCTGTGTCCAACTTCTGTCTCCACCACAAATTCGTAGTATTTTTTCCCCAGATAAATATAGGTGCTGTGGCTCCCGTCCTCTTTCAGGGTTGGCTGCACTGATTTAATCTTTGATCGTGCCTGTATCGGGTCTGGTAATTTGTCTGCCATAATTTTTTTATTTTTTAAAATAACTTTTGATTAATGTTCGGCTTTTTGTTATACACCACACCAACAACCCTCACCTCTTCCTCGTCGTCCAAAACCTTTTCGAGGAACATAATCTTGTTATGCTTTTCGGCAAGGCTACACAGCTCGTTAAGCCTTTCTTCTCCAAAAGAACCAGCGTTGCCCATGATCAATAAGGGAGAGGTGTCTACTTTGCACATAATCTCCGCTATGACCAGCTTGGCCTTAGATTCAGATATCTGTGTCTCCGAAAACTCAAATCCATTAAGGGTAAAGGTGTCGCCTTCTATCTTCACCCCCGGAGGGAGTGCGGAGTTGGCATAAATGTCTTCTACAGACTTACGCGCCCCTGCCACTTTGTCATCGAGATCCTGCCATGCTTTGTTGGCGGCATCAAACTCCGTTTTAGCTTTCTCGTAATTCGCACTTCGCGATTCGCAAATTGCGATATCTCCCATCATTTTCTCTCCCTTGGACAATCTTTCATCAAGCTTCTCTAGTGTCATGTCGGGGTCCCCGGCCTCTTTTTTCTCTTTTTCAACTTCCGAGTTATTCTCGGTTATTTGTTTTTTCAGGCCGTCTATCTCATCTTTGCGTTGCGCAAACGGGTTTTTTAGAAAATCCTCTGAATCTTTTATGTTTTCCTTCAATTGTTTTACCTGCAACTCTAATTCTTCCAGCTCTTCCCGCATCTCAGGAAGCTGAGTTTCTGTTTTAACAACCGCTTCTTGCACATAGCTTTCTATGTCGTCTAATTTATCCTGTAGGGAAACATCTCTTTCTTGAAGCACTTTAAGGTTTGAGTCCAGGAGTTTTATGCTGTCTCTCTGTCCCCTTAGATTGGCAAGGAGTTTTTGACTAGCGGTTTTTTGTGCGAGAAGCTGTTCTTCTGAGGGAGTCAGCTTATATTCCTGCACCTTTTTCTCTGCGTCGTCTACCTCCTTTTTGGCTGCAGTCCGTGCATCGAAACTAACCGCCTCAAGGTCTTTTTGCTTGCGCAGGGCGACGATCTCTTCTTCGGTGAGGAATTTTACGAAGTAATCATTGATAATCTCTCTGCGGCCCTCTGCCGTCTTTGCCTTATCGAAAAACTGCTCTGTTGTTATCCTGGAATAGGTGCCAAGAAGTTCGCGTATCTCCCCTACTTTACGCAATGGCGTACCGTCTTTATCAAAGGCTACGAACTTACCTTTTGCCTTGCTGCGGTCATACGTGTGCTTTACGGTAACAATATTGCCATTTTTGTCTGGTATTTGGAAAGTCTTACTTCCTTCGGTTGTCCCGGTAGTTAGTGGGTCTGAGGTGAGAGGAAAAACCCCGTACATTTC
>CAZUPG010000295.1:0-2377 GCA_964622085.1 uncultured Pirellulales bacterium
AGCTCGCCCGAAGGTTGAGCGTCGTGGCGGGGGTGGTGGAAGACGGGGAGGTTTCAGCGGTGGCGGTGGACGAGATCGCTCTGGTAGAAGCGGTGGCGGAGGTCGTCGGTACTAAAGACCAGTTCTGCTGAAAGATTGCGAGATAAGCGTGAAAATGAAACGGGCTCCGTTTTAGAGCGGATCCCGTTGGTTTTTCAGGAATCTTGCTTTAGATTAAGAAGGGATTACGTTGGTCGCGCACGGGCCTTTTTTGCCCTGCCCGACCTCGTAGGCTAAATACTTTTGAGATTGGAATGTTTAAGCTCTTATGATGTCGGTTATTTTCATCAGTCTTGAGATATTATCTCGTTCTGCCTCAGCTAATTTGTCGTAGATAAATCGAATCGTCTCCTGCAGTTCAGGTATAACGACGTGCTCAAGGACATTTACCCTTCTGCGGGTCATCTGTAGCTCGGTGGCAAGTAATCGGGCCTGCTTTTGTTTCTCTGCGAGTGCTATTAAATTATCGAAGGCACGCTCCAGAGCAAGTAATGCAACGTCCATCTCGCCGGATGTGGTTGCAAAGCCGTAACAGATAATCTCACCCTCCATCTGTTTCGATAATTTCGGCACCTTTACATTCATTATCTGTACAAATTCGACTACCAGCGCAAATTTCTTGGTAGGCACTTCCAGTGCCGCCTTTACATCTTCGGGTTCGGTCGATGCACGGGCTAACATAAAACGCCGACAGGTCTCTAATAATTCTTTTTCTATCCTTTCACGCAAAGGCCGAATCTGTTTAGCGATATGTATTAGCTGACGTGACAGCTCATCGCGTTTTTCGCTCAAAAGACGATGACCCCTGCCGGCGAGCGCAACGCGCTTCCTCAGCCGAAGCAATTCCATTCGTGTTGCATTTACTGAAGCTAACATAATTTATCCTTTTGCCACCAAGGCACTAAGACACCAATATGAAGATATATTTATTTTTATCTTTGTGACTTTGTGTCTTCGTGGCTAACGTCTTTGCGAAAACGTGGCATATATTTCTCAATTAGTTTTATATCGATTCGTTTTAGCTCGACGTTCTCGAACATACTGAGCAGCTCCCAGCCGAGGTCCAGCGTCTCTTCGATGGTGCGGTTCTCGTAGTAGTCCTGCGAGACGTATCGCTGCTCGAATTTATTGGCGAACTCCATATACTTTTTATCTTCGTCCGACAGTGCCGCTTCACCCATAATAGTAGCTAATTCCTGGCATTCTTTTCCGCGTGCGTAGGCAGCATATAGCTGGTTATAGAGGTCTGCATGGTCTTCGCGGGTCTTGCCTTCGCCGATACCTTTATCTTTCAGTCGCGACAGGGACGGCAGCACATCGACCGGCGGGGCGATGCTTTTTCTATGCAATGACCGAGACAGAATAATCTGCCCTTCGGTGATATATCCGGTCAGGTCAGGTACCGGATGGGTCTTGTCGTCTTCGGGCATTGTTAATACGGGCACGGTGGTGATTGAGCCTTTTTTGTCTTTGATTCTGCCGGACCTTTCATAGACGGTCGCCAGGTCCGTGTACAGATAGCCGGGGTAGCCGCGTCTGCCGGGCACCTCTTTGCGGGCTGCGCTGATTTCGCGGAGTGCCTCGCAGTAGTTGGTCATATCGTTCATAATTACCAGAACGTGCATATCCAGCTCGAACGCCAGATACTCCGCCGCCGTAAGCGCAAAGCGGGGCGTCGCGATTCGCTCGATGGCCGGGTCGTTCGCAAGGTTCATAAACATTACGCTGCGTTCTATCGCGCCGGTCTGGTGGAGGTCGTCGATGAAGAATTGGGCGGCCTCGAAGGTGATGCCCATCGCTGCGAAGACGACGGCGAATTGCTCGGCCTTGCCGAGGACGGTCGCCTGGCGTGCGAGCTGGGCGGTCAGCTGGTCGTGTGGCAGGCCTGAGCCGGAAAAAATGGGCAGCTTCTGGCCGCGGACGAGCGGATTTAGGCCGTCAATCGTTGATATGCCCGTCTGGATGAATTCGTTCGGATAATCGCGGGCGTACGGGTTAATTGGGCTGCCATTGATGTCCAGACGCTTGTCCGGGATGATGGGCGGGCCATCATCCTTCGGCTCGCCCAGGCCGGTGAAGACCCTGCCTAATATGTCCGGCGAGACGCCCAACTCCAACGGCCGAGCCAGAAATCGAACCGTGCTCCTATCGACGTCGATGCCGCGAGTGCCCTCGAAGACCTGCACCAAGACCTTGTCATTTTCGACCTGCAAAATCTGGCCGTGCCTTATTGAGCCGTCGCTAAGCTCGATATCGACGATATGGCCGTACTTGGCCTCATCGACCATCTCGACAAACATTAAAGGGCCGGCTATATCCGTTACTGTCTGGTACTCTT
>CAZUPG010000296.1:0-2353 GCA_964622085.1 uncultured Pirellulales bacterium
GTTATACCAGAACGAGGAGCTTTTTTCAACTGGTGCTGTGAGAAATGCGGGCTAAACCGATTTCTTCGTCTGTCAAATAACAGGCCGGTTCCGGTGCCCAGGGGTCGCCAAAATGCAAATCCGCGCGCACCCTCAAGCTACCTCCGCAACCATCAAAAAACTTACAGGCCCGGCATCTGCCCTTAATATATTTCCGGCGGTCCTTCAACCCGCGAAGCAGCGGGTCGCTCGGAGCCATCCAAATTTGGCTAAACGGCCTTTGTCGTACGTCACCGAGAGAATAATGCTGCCAGAACTGGTCAGGATGGACCTTGCCGTGAAAATCAATGCAGCCGATTCCAACTCCACTACTATACAGTCCCCCGCCATTCCAGGTCAATAATTTCCAGACATCAGCCGCTCGTATAGGGTCTTCCTTAAGCAACTTCAGATACACGTAAACACCGTCAACATGGTTATCGACCGTCAATATATCCGTTTTCCTGCCTGCCTGCTTGAACTGTTTTGTTCTGGCCAAAATTTTATCAACTACATCTCTTGTTTGAGCATGAGTAAGAGCTTCATCGGCTAAGCCAGCGCCTCTTCCGCTCGGTACAAAATGGTAAAAACACGCCCGCTCAATATTATGCGTTTCAAAAAAATCGAACCACCTTTGCAAATCCTCGATATTTCTTCTCGTCAGAGTCAATCTCAGGCCTATTCGAATATCGGAATCTTGACAATTCTTTATACCCTGCACCGCCCTGTCAAAAGCGCCGGCTATGCCCCTGAACTCATCGTTGACTTTGCCTATCCCGTCAAGACTAATTCCAACGTAAGAAACTTTATACTGTTTTATTTTCTTGGCCACAGCTTCTGTGAGCAACGTCCCATTTGTTGAGATAACCGTGCGCAGGCCTATCTCGTTTGCATATCCAATCAGCTCGAACAAATCATCACGCATCAACGGCTCACCGCCGGAAAACAGCACCGACGGCACACCAAACTCAGCCAAGTCATCCAATACTGTTTTTGCCTCTTGAGTTGACAGCTCATCGTCGGCCTTGTCGGCGCCACTATCGTTATAGCAATGCACACACTTTAGATTACACGCCCGGGTGATATTCCACACGACAATAGGCCGTCTCTGCGAAGCGCTTTTCGGCACAACTTCTCCGCCCGAACCCTCTATGCCGTAGCGAATCCAGTCACCTGGAGTAACTTCGCCACAATACAATTTGCTGATATTTATCATAAATGAGTCTTAAAACCGAGAAAGGTCAGCTAACCGCTTCCGGCGGAATGTACGCGCAAAATGGCTCCTCAGCCATATAGTTACCCGTGGCGGCGTATGCTCTGGCGCGGCATCCACCGCATACTTGTCTATAACCACAAATGCCACATTTGCCTTCGAGCTTGTTACTATCCCGCATTCGCGCAAGGTCCTCGTTGTTGTACCATATATCCGAAAGCTTATCTTTTAGAATATTGCCGCAATTTACCGGCAAATAACCACACGGAAACACATCTCCCTGATGCCCTACAAATAATATACCAAGACCTGCAAGGCATCCGCGTGAAGATTTTCGATTTTCAATCGGCAATTGCTTTTGCCTGATGACCCGTTCATAATGAGGCCCACACGTTACTTTTATTTGCAGCTCGCCACTGTCCTCCGTAGCATTAGCGAAGGAGGAACGACCATCCAGTTTGCAAATTTCAACTAACTTTTGTTCATACTGTTGTGGTGAAAGCATATCCGTTTCGGCCAACGCCTGTCCGCAGCCAACCGGAACCAACATAAATATATGCACTGCTACCGCGCCAAGTGATTTGGCCAACTCGTAAATATCCTCCAATTGCCAGGCATTATGTTTGGTCAATGTAACATTTATCTGAAAAGGCACTTTTCTATCACGAAGATGGCCAATACCTTCAATCGCTTTCTCAAAGGACCCCTCCATTTGCCGCAGCTTGTTATGAACCTCAGCCGTTGCACCATCCAGACTTACCGCTACCCTCGCAATCCCGCTGTCACGTATCTTCTCGGCTGCTTTTACATCTATCAAAGTTCCATTAGTTGCAAGGGCGGGGACAATTCCAAGCGACCTTGCCTGGCCAACCAGCTCGAATAAATCTTTGCGACAGAGCGGCTCGCCACCTGAAAAAACTAATACCGGCATCATCGACTGAGTTTTGCCCAGCTCAGCTAACTGCTCTATTAAATCCTTTGCCTGAGCCGCCGTTAAATCTCTGACAGCCGCTTCGTCAGATTCCAGACGCCGACAGTGCGCGCAGGCCAGATTACACTTTATCGTTGTCTCCCAGAACAAAAGTCTCAGGATTTGCTTCGACCCCGTGTCCTCCTTCACGA
>CAZUPG010000297.1:0-2310 GCA_964622085.1 uncultured Pirellulales bacterium
GGATAAAGACGAAGAGCCGATACCTGGCTCTGTAAGATAAGAAGTTTGAAGTGCCTAAAATGTAAAGTGCCTAAAGTGACAGCAAAGCTGTCATTTTGAGCGAGCATTCTTCGTAAGGAGTCCCTATGACAGCGAGCGAAGAATCTCACAATCAAAGGCCGGATGCTTCGCTTCGCTCAGCATGACATGGATTATTTTTTCACTTTAGTCACTTTAGCTTACTTTACGATATTATGGACAAACGTGATTATTATGAAGTCCTCGGGGTGGGAAAAAGTGCCTCCGCCGATGATATTAAGCGCTCATATCGACGTATGGCGATGAAGTATCATCCGGATAAGAACCCGGATGATAAAGAGGCAGAGGCGAAGTTCAAAGAATGTGCTGAGGCCTACGAGGTCCTAAGCGACCCTGAAAAGCGTCGTCGTTACGACCAGTTCGGCCATGATGGTCTTCGTGGAATAGGTATGCGTGACTATTCGCATATGAGGTGGCAGGACATCGGCAGCATATTCGAGGATATGTTCGGATTCGACGATTTCTTCGGCGATATCTTCGGGACACGAGGCAGAAGAGCCAGACGGGCTGGACCCAGCCGAGGTTATGACCTTGAGACCAGTGTTGAGCTGACGCTTGATGATATCGCCAAAGGCACTGAGAAAAGCATCGAGTTTACCCGTCAGGATATATGCCAGGAATGTTCCGGCAGCGGAAGCGCCAAAGGAACAAGCCCGGTACAATGCTCAACCTGCAAGGGTGCTGGTCAAGTCGCGAGGGGAGGCGGCTTTTTCCAAATGGTCTCAACCTGCCCGCAGTGTAGAGGCACTGGACAAATGATTACAAATCCGTGTAAGAAATGCAAAGGAACCGGCAAAACGCCAAAGAAAAGAATCGTCAATATCAAAATCCCGCGAGGTGTTCATGAGGGACAAGGTATAAGAGTTGTCAATGAGGGTGAGCCTGGCCGACGTGGCGGGCCGAGGGGCGACCTTTATTGTTATGTTAGAATAAAGCCGCACGAATTTCTGCACCGCGATGGAAATAATCTGATTGCTGTTGTGCCTATAAGTTTTACTCAGGCAGCTTTGGGAGGGACAATTGATGTGCCGAGCTTAAACGGCACAAGACAGTTGAAGATTCCGGCCGGTGCCCAATATGGAAGTGTCTTCAGGATAAAAAGCCAGGGCCTGCCGGATATTCGAACAGGCCGAGTCGGAGACCAGCTTGTGCAAATAATTATTGAAACACCTGCAAAATTAAATGCGGAACAGCAGGAATTGCTTAGAGAATTTGCCAAAACCGAAAACAAAAGAGTTTCACCAAAATCCGCAAGCTTTTTCGAGAAACTAAAAAAACAGTTTGGTAACTCAAAGTAAGAAGACAGAAAACAGAATTTGCAAATGAAAAAAAAGAAACCGGAAAAGTCAGATATGGATGAGCTTAAGGAGCTCCAGCAGCAGCTAAACGACTTGCAAAAAGAAAAGGATGGAATTTTTGAAAAACTGCAGAGGGTCAGTGCCGACTATGCAAATTACCAGAAGCGTATACCAAAGCAGATTTCCGATACAATCGTTTATGAAAAAGAAACGATAATAAAAACATTGCTTCCTGCTCTGGATAATTTTGAGCACACGCTTCAAAACGCAGACTCGGCAAAAGATGTTGATGTCCTCGTTGAAGGCATCCGTATTATCTATGACCAAATGCTGAATATCTTAAAATCGCATGGCGTTGAGCAGATAGAGGCGCTGGATGAGACGTTCGACCCGGCTCTGCACGAGGCAATGCTGCGAAAGGCCGAGCCGGATAGAGAAGAAAATATCGTACTCGAAGAGTTTCAAAAAGGATACAAGCTCAACGGGCGTGTTATTCGGCCAAGCAAGGTGGTTGTCAATAAGCTAAAATCAGAAGTACGGGCACAGAATGCAGAGATTGGTGAGACAGAAGAAGTTGAGCGAGAACCTGACGAACAAACGCTGGAAAGAGAAAATAATCAATAATCAATATGCTTTGTAGAAAACATTATTGTCATTGCGAGCGAAGCGAAGCAATCTCAAACGTGCAGATGCCTTTTCTGCTTGACAGTTAAGAGATTGCCGCGGCCTTTCCCTTCGACTGCGCTCAGGGCAGGCAGGACAGGCAGGCCTTGCAATGACATCCCGCACAAGATTTCTATAGAGCATAGTCAATAGAAAATAATCAATATAAAATAGTCAATTGATAATGCCGACTTACCAGTATTTATGTGAAAATTGTGGATACGAGTTTGAGCGGTTCCAGAGTATAACAGCCAAGCCGCTGCGCAAATGT
>CAZUPG010000298.1:0-2304 GCA_964622085.1 uncultured Pirellulales bacterium
AAAGGTACATATATCAAAAAAATGTGTATCTCTGCGACAATGAGCCCCGGCATAACAATTGAATAGTAGCACGGGCTTCCAGCCCGTGAATAGTTAGTCCACGGCATAGAAGGCCGTGGTACATACGGGATGTGAAAAATGAGCAAATATGTAAAAGGTTTAGTTCAGGCGGAACTGGAAAAGAGGATTGCCAACAATGGCATCAGGGATTTTCTGGTTGTCAATACCAAAGGTGTCGGCGGAGTTGACAATAATCTGATGCGTGGCGAGCTTAAAGTAAAAAACATTAGATTATCAGTGGTCAAGAACTCACTGTTCAAAAAAGCGTTACACAACCAGCAGATGGAAGCTGCAGCGGTATTGTTTAACGGGCCCTGCGTTGTTGCTTATGGTGGCGACAGTATTGTCGATATTGCAAAAGAGTTGGCAGGGTGGGCCAAGAAAGTGCCGGCGATAGAGATTAAAGGCGCTTTTCTGGACGGCTCAGCTTTGGATGCCAAGGCAGCAGAGGAGCTTTCAAAGATGCCGACGCTGGCAGAGCTGCAAAGCAAGATTGTTACCCTGGCACAGTCACCCGCGACAAGATTGGCCGGGGTATTTGGCTCGCCTGCAGGAATTATTACAGGTTGTATAAAGGCGATTATAGAAAAAGCTGAGAAGCAAGCAGCTTAAATCATAGAGCGATGCAGTAAACCCCGTTAGAAATCCTATAGCGGGGTAGCAATAACACAATATGGGAAGAAAGGTATGAAAAACGAGCATTTCTAATGTGGTAAAGCTCGTTAGTCATAGGGACTCCTTGCGGAGAAAGCTCGGGTGGGTGGCTTTCTTCTAACGGGGTAAATATGAAATATTGTTGCCTGTGCGGCTGTCCCTTTTATGGGTTAAACGAAACGGTGGAGTTTCGGCTACCAGCGGGCGCTGATTGATAGGAGTTAACTGGAAATGGCTAAAAGTGAAGAAAAGGAACAAACAAAGAACGACACAAAAGAAGAGGTAAAAGAGCAAACAAAAAAACAGGCAAAAGAAGAAGTAAAGGAGAGCAAGAAAGCAAAAGCAGATGAGAAACCTAAAGATACAAAGAAGTGGAGCAGTGAGATTAAAAAGCTCGGCGACAAGATAGTCGGCCTGACATTGATGCAGGCCAAAGAGCTTGGCGATTATCTCAAGGATGAATATGGTATTGAGCCGGCGGCAGGCGGCGCTGTTATGATGGCAGGACCATCACCAGCAGCAGTTGCTGAAGAGGCTGAGGAAAAAACCAGCTTTGATGTAATCCTTAAGGAATTCGGTGATAAAAAGATTCAGGTTATCAAGGAGGTAAGGGCCTTGACGACATTGGGATTGAAAGAAGCGAAGGACCTCGTTGATAATGTTCCAAAGCCCGTCAAAGAAGGAATAAGCAAGGAAGAGGCAGAAGCCGCCAAGCAGCAGCTTGAGGCAGCCGGCGCAACAGTTGAATTGGCGTAAAAGTAGCACGGGCTTTGTAGCACAGGCTTCCGGTTCGACAAGCTCACCGCCCTGAGCGAAGTCGAAGGGCAACCCGTGTTTAAGCCAAGACATGGCCTGGAAGGCCGTGTTACATTATATTTAGCATGGGAGATAAGTAATGGTTGGAATTGATATTGGGCAAGCTGTTTGTAATTTTGGCAAAGTCCACGATGCTGTCGATGTCTCGGACCTGGTAGCAGTACAAAGAAAAAGTTACGAGCGCTTTTTGCAACGAAATGTGGCGCCAACCAAGAGAAAGTGCATTGGGCTGGAAGAGCTATTTCGGGAGATATTCCCTATCGAGAGCTATGACAAAAAGATAGTGTTGGAATATCTCTGGTACGAGCTGGAAAAGCCGCACTATACGCCTACCCAGTGCCGACAATTACGGATGACCTATGGCTACCCGTTAAAAATCTGTTGCAGACTACGTACGACCGGGGGGGAAGACCTGGCTGAGCAGGCAATATATCTTGGTGAGATGCCGGTTATGGTAGGCGGCGGAGAGTTTATTATCAACGGTGCTGTTCGAGTCATAGTCAGCCAGCTTCACCGAAGTCCGGGTGTTGATTTTCTTATCGAGAGTAAAGAAGGCGATAGAGTTCTACACGGCGGCAGAATTATACCCGAAAGAGGCAGCTGGATAGAAATAGGTGTTACGCGCAAAGATGTGCTGGTTGTGCGAATTGACCAGTCCAGCAAAATACCATCAACTATTTTTCTTCGGGCAATAAACCCATCGTATAGCAAGAGCGAGGATATCCTTCGGCTGTTTTTCCCGACAAAAAAAATGCCGGTAGCTAAACTAAAACC
>CAZUPG010000299.1:0-2298 GCA_964622085.1 uncultured Pirellulales bacterium
AAAGCACCGGCAAAACCAGGTGCCACAATCTATCAGCCAGCCATGGGAAAAAAGGTAACTGGTCAGCGTAATTACTGCTAAGTCCCGCCGGTGGAAACCAGCTCTTAAACGCAGGCCCACAGAAGTATCCTATCAACATCTGACCAACCCACATAACCGGTAATGACCATAGCATAAACAAAACTACAGAGCTGGCCCGGTCAAAAAAACGCCTGTGCCGCACCGCTGCTAAAACACCCAGCGGAAGCGACACCGTATAGACAATCACAAAAGCAATTATGTTTAGTGTAAGGGTAATAGGCAGTCTCTCTTTGATTAGCTCGATAACCGGCCGATGGTGTTTTATTGAGTCCCCGAAATCCAACCGAGCCACTCGCCGCAACCAAACGCCATATTGAATGTATACCGGCTTATCCAGCCCGTATAGTCTCATTCGTGCTTCCCGAACGTCCGACGCTCGCTCGGCATCCATCTGCCCGCCCGGCCCCATACTCAAACTTACCGGGTCCCCCGGCGCAATGCGGCTGATGGCAAAGACCATCACCGTTATCCCTAACAGAGTCGGAATCATCAACAACAACCGTCTTATGATATATGTCGTCATCTAAAAATCTTCACCACATCCTATGAACTGTGAACAACGAACTATGAACTTACTTATATCTCTGCTTCTCTTTCGGCACGTACCATTCGAGTTCATCAAGCCCCAATTTGTGAGTGATAATATTTTCGAAACGTCTATCGATGAAGCGAAACTCAGGCCTGAAAAATAAGAAAGTATATGGCTGTTCCTCGTGTAAAAGACGATGGAACTGATGATATAGTTCGTAACGTTTATTCTCATCGAGTGTCCGTCGGGCCTTTTCAATAATCGCGTCCGCTTCAGCGTTTCTAAAACTGACAAAATTATTCCCTCGTCCCTCAATTTGCGAACTGTGAAAAATCTGATAGGGATCAGATTCAATGGTCCCACCCCATCCAATCGATGCAGCGTCGAACTGGCGGTTATTTAACCTTTCTACAAATACTGACCACTCATAAGGATCGGGCATAACTTCCACGCCTACTTTCGCTGCCTCGTCTTTGAGCAATTTCGCTACTTGCTCATAAATCATCCTACCGGCTGAATATGAATATTTGAATCTAAAGGGCAAACCATCTTTATCCCTTATGCCGTCACCGTCACTATCAATCCATCCGGCTTCATCTAACAGTTTTTTCGCCTTGTCTGTATCAAATGGCCAAGGTCTTACGTTTGGATCGCTTTGTGGTCCATATAGGTAAAAAGGGCCCGTTGAAATCTCGGCATTGCCTTTGAGCACATGCTTTACAATTGACTGCCTATCAATAAGATGCGTCATAGCCAGCCGAACCAGCCGGTTCTTGAAAAATGGCCTTTCCTGATTCCAGCCAATAAAAAAGTATGGAACACTTGGTACCCAGTACCTTATCGTCCGAAATTCCTTTTTGAACTCATCGCTCTTAGCCATTTCGGCATACTGTTCGGGTGTTGGTCGCATATAATCAACGTCATGCGAACGAATCGCTTGCAAAGCTGCTATGTCGTTGGTTATAAAGCGAAAAACAATCTTATTCAGTTTTGGCTTTTTGCCCCAGTAATACTCATTCCTCCTTAAAATTATCCCCTGCCCAACATCCCATTTCTCAAAAATATAAGGCCCGCTGCCAAAAGGATTCGATCGTCGCTTGTTAAACTCTTCAGGATCGTCAAATTCGTAGATATGCTTCGGCAGTACTTCGAAAATCCCTACTGACTCGATTGTTTTCCAGTATATTTCTTTAAAGCTAAACCTGATGGTTCGTTCGTTTATTTTGATAACCTCTTTAACGTTGTAGTAATAGTTGCGCAGATCAGCGGCATCAACCCCGGGATTCATTATAGTTTCAAAAGTAAAGGTCACGTCGTCGGCTGTAACAGGAACTCCATCTGAAAAATATATGTCATCTCTAAGATAAACCGTTACGTTAAGGCCGTCACTGCTGGTTTCCATTCGCTCAGCAAGCCACGGTTTGAGTATGACCTTTTCGGATTCCTCATCGTATTTAAATAGTCTTTCGAATATAGTTCCAACCGTGATATATCTTGTGTACATATCACCTTCAACAGTGTAGGGATTCAATGTGTGCGGTTCGGCCGACAAATGCCAAATAAGCCAATCGCCTTCGTCGCCCGGGGATTCTTCGCCCGGCAAATCAGCCGAGCTCACTTTCTCTCTGGCGACCCTCGTAGCCCTATCGGCCTCACAACTGTTTATGAGGAGGCTTCGACGCTCATTC
>CAZUPG010000300.1:0-2295 GCA_964622085.1 uncultured Pirellulales bacterium
AAGATACAGTGCCGAGATATTGAGCAGCTTTATGAAGCCATAAAGACGCTTGCCGTTCGAGGCGCCCCCGCTATAGGTGTCGCAGCGGCTTATGGACCGGTTTTGGCAATGCAAAGATTGGCTGAGGATGATGATTTGGAGCGAGGACTCGCGGTTTTGGCCGAGGCGTCTGAATATCTGGCCTCATCTCGTCCGACTGCGGTCAATTTGTTCTGGGCGCTGCATAGGGTTCGGCGAAGTGCCGAGGGATTTGTAGCTGTTAAGCCGAATGCGAAGTTGCAGGCGTTACAGAAAGTTGTTTTGGCTGAAGCAAACGCTATTTATCAGGAGGATGTGGATATGTGTCGTCGGATTGGCCTCAACGGCGAAAGGTTTATCAAGGAGGGAGCTGGTATTTTAACACATTGTAATGCGGGGGCACTTGCAACCGCCGGGCAGGGAACAGCTTTATCGATTGTTTATGAGGCAAAGAAAAAGGGTAAGAAATTTAATCCGCCATACGTTGGGCGGATTAAGGTTTACGTTGATGAGACAAGACCTTTGTTGCAGGGTGCTCGGCTTACCACCTGGGAGTTGAAACAAGCGGGCATTGAGGCAATTTTAATCTGTGACAATATGGCGGGATGGCTGATGAAGCAGGGAAAGATTCACGCTTGTTTTGTTGGCGCCGACCGAATTGCGGCAAACGGGGATGTGGCAAATAAAATCGGCACGTATAGCTTGAGCATTCTTGCCAGAGAGCATAGTGTACCATTTTATGTTGCTGCACCTTTGAGCACATTCGATTTGAGTATCAAAAGTGGAGCCGAAATACCTATTGAGCAGAGGGCTGCTGAGGAAGTAACGACATTTGCTAAGACACAAGTTACTCCTGATGGAATTAGTGTGTACAATCCGGCTTTTGATGTTATAGAGGCGAAGGATATTACCGCCATCATTACCAACAAAGGCGTGATTGAGAACCCCAACGCTGATAAAGTCCTTGAGCATTTATCTGACGACGGCCAAGATTCGAGTGGGGCCAAAGCAGGCACAGAAAACAGAGGACAGAAAAATCTGACTTCTCCGTAAGTCCGCTTGGGGACGCCTAACGGCGGAGTCCATAGGACTGACATCTGATTTCTGCATTTAGTCCACAGCGAGGACTGCTTTGACTTCAGGCACTTTTTCCTTTAGGATTCTTTCGATGCCCATTTTTATCGTCATCGTGGCTCCTGGACAGCCTTGGCAAGCTCCCTGAAGGCGGACTCTAACGGCATTATCGTCATCGGTTCCTACCAGTTCCAAATCACCACCGTGACCCTGCAGAGCCGGCCGAATTGCCTCAATCACGTCTTTGACTCTTTCTTCGAAGGTTTTTTCAGTATTAGCTTCACTACCTGTGGCAGAGCTACAACCGCATTTGTCGCACATACCAGTTCTCCTAAATTAACCCCGTTAGAAATAATTTTTCTAATGGAGTGTAGGCTTAAACCCCCGTATGAGCTTTCTAACGGGGTTAACTTTTCGGCCCAATTATACCAGTAATTTGAGTTTGAGGCCAGCTTTTTTGTTTTGAAATTGTCTCTGTTTTGGTTAAGAGGGCAAAAAATTCTTGTTGGTAACTATATAAATTGCCGAAAAATAATTGACAGATAGCTTCTGTTTTTGTATAATTACTATGTATTTGTATGAAAACATGCAAATACGACCCTGAGACACCCGCTTGTTGCGGGGGTTACGGGATTATGGCAGGGTCTAAATCTTCGATTGGCTTGGTCCCGCACCTACTTTGGGGTTTCATCATTGAGTCAGTAGATAAAGCTTGGTTGTAATTCCAAGCATAAATACTGACATTTATGTTGGAATCTCAAAGTAGGTGCGGGGTTGACTTTTCGGAGCGGACCAGTGAGCCATAGTTGGACCCCCTTCTTGCTTTCGCAAGAAAGCAGGGGGTTTCCGGAATAACTAATTAACGTTTATCAGGAAAGGTGTAAAAATGAAGTCAAAGTCTCACTCTTCGGCTGAATCAGCCGACCAATCCACACTCAAGGCAGGCGCTCACCCCGTTAGAAATTCTACAATGCCTAATCCTAATACATCGGGACAAAAAGGGAAGATTTCTAACGGGGCTCAGATAATTGTCGATATGCTGCTCGAACAGGGTGTCGATACGATGTTCGGCTATATCGGCGGCGTAGTATTGCCTTTATTTGACAGGTTATATGATGCACCGATTCGCTTCATCAACCCTCGGCACGAGCAGGGTGGCTGCCATATGGCAGATGCCTATGCCCGTGCGAGTGGAAAGGTTGG
>CAZUPG010000301.1:0-2283 GCA_964622085.1 uncultured Pirellulales bacterium
GTAACACATGGGCTTTTGGTGCCCACGTTCCAGGTTCGAGTCCTGGCCGGGTAGCTTGATCCGTCGCTCGTTGTTCGAGTCACGGGTCACGGGATACGAGTTATGGCTGAAAGAGTGGCAATAATATTGGCGGCAGGGGTTAGCAGCAGGATGAATACGGAACTGGCGAAGGTGCTGCATGAAGTATGTGGCAGGCCTATGCTGGCTTATGTGCTTGATGCCTGCCGGAAGGTCGGAGTAACGAAGATATATGTTGTGGTGGGCTTTTCCGCTGAGCAAGTTGAAAAAAGATTCGACGGTTTCGATGATATTGTTTGGGTACGGCAGCAAGAGCAGCTTGGAACGGCTCACGCGGTATTGTGCTGTAAAGAATATTTGCAGGATTTCGAAGGCCAGACACTCGTGCTTTGTGGCGATGGGCCTTTGATTCGAGCTGAAACATTGAAAATATTAGTCCAAAAGCATAATGTTGAGCAGCCAGCGGTAACACTGGCGACAGCGGTTCTGGATGACCCTGCTGGATATGGGCGGATAGTTCGGGATACATACGGCAATATCCAGGGTATTGTCGAAGATAGCGACTGCACGAAGGAACAGTTGGCTGTTAAAGAAGTTAACCCGAGCTATTATCTGTTTGATAATAAGATTCTTTTTGAGGCGCTGGAAAAGATTAGGCCTGATAATGTCAAAAAAGAATATTATATAACGGATGCGCTTTCGCTTATTCTTGCGGCGGGCCATAAAGTTGTAGCTGTTACAGCGGTTCGGCCTGAGGAGGCAATGGGTGTTAACAGCAGGCGCGAGCTTAGTGTAGCGAGCAAGATTATGCAGCGGCGAATCCAGCAGGAGCTGATGGAAAATGGCGTGACAATAGTTGACCCTGATAATACCTGGATTGATGCAAGAGCACAAATAGGACAGGATACGGTGATTGAGCCATTCGCATATATTCACGGCGATGTTAAGATTGGTCGGGGCTGTCGAATTGGGCCATTTGCTTATCTGAAGAGTGGCACGGTTTTGGAAAATGATGTGACATATTTGACGGGATTTACAGGATAAATTGAAAGAAAAATCTTGTCAATCCTGTCTAAAAAAAAGAAAATTAAAACGAGTTAGCTACGAAGGCACAAAGAAACAGTGTTGAGTTTTTAGTTTTTAGTTAACTTGAAACTCAATACTAAAAACTTAAAACTATTTATTGTGGCAAAAAAAGGGCAAAAACAGATGTTTTTGAATGAAGGTCTTAAAATATTTTCCGGCAGCAGTAATCCGGCGTTAGCTGCTGCGGTTTGTAAGTATTTGGGAATTCCGCTCGGTGGTGCGAAAATCGACAGGTTTCCGGATGGCGAGAAGGTTATCAGGGTTGAAGATGATGTTCGCGGCAGAGACTGCTTTGTTGTGCAGTCAACGTGCAGGCCTGTTGATGAGCATCTGATGGAGCTGTTAATATACCTGGACTGCTTGCGAAGGGCCAGTGCCAGGCGTATTACTGCGGTTATTCCTTACTTTGGCTATGCCCGGCAGGACAGAAAGGCCGAGGGGCGAGTGCCCATTACAGCTAAATTGGTGGCGAATATTATTGTTGCCGCCGGCGCCGACAGAGTATTGGCGATAGACCTTCACGCACAGCAGCTACAAGGATTTTTCGATATACCGGTTGACCATCTGACGGGTGAGCTGGTATTGAGCAAGTATTTCAGAGGCAAAAAAATTGGCAAGCTAACGGTGGTTTCGCCGGACGTGGGTAATATGAAGATTGCATCCCGGTATGCGACGCATCTTGGCGGAGAACTGGCGATTGTGCATAAAAAACGGGTCGGGGGCAGCGAGGTCCAGGCACTGGAGATAATAGGTGACGTGAAGGACAAAAACATCCTTATGTGTGACGATATGATTGCCACGGCTGGGACAGTCTGTAATGCCGCCAGACTGGCTAAGCAGCGTGGGGCTAAAAAGATATACGTCGGCGCTACGCACGGTGTTTTTGTGGAAAAGGCGTTGGAGAATCTGCAAGAGGCGCCAATTGATGAGATAGTTGTTACTGACACAATACCGTTGAACGATAAGACCAGGGAATTTGGAAGGGTTAAGGTTTTAACAGTATCGACTATGTTAGGCGAGGCGATAAAAAGAATTCACAGGAACGAATCGGTTAGTGGATTGTTTGACAATTACAGTCCATAGTGGATAGTGAAGAAAACTATACGTTAATAAAAACTGGGAAATTATGGAAAAGGAATTGATTTTGAAGGCGGAAATCCGAGAACAGACCGGCTCAAG
>CAZUPG010000302.1:0-2271 GCA_964622085.1 uncultured Pirellulales bacterium
GATACCCTCGTAATAATCGCAAGCGGAGACCCATTATTGGGTGATAAAGTTACAGACGCTAAATATGGCCGAAAGGTCGGCTGGATATTTGAGGATATAGCAACACAATTAAAACAAAATGGCATAAAAACCATAAAGGATATTATCGTTGACACCAGTATTTTCGATGACCAGCGCATCCATCCGAACTGGCCGGAAAAAGATTTGAACCGCTGGTATGCCTGCGAAGTATGTGGCTTAAACTACAATGACAATTGCATAGAAGTTACCGCTAAAAATATCGGTGGAAAAGTTTCTATTGCTGTCGAGCCGAAAACTGATTTCGTAAAAATAACCAACAAAGTAAAACCAATTACAAAAGGTACGAGTAAAGTCGGTTCTTATCGGACTTTAGAACCTAATAAAATTGTCATTCGGGGCAAATGTAACAAACAGGCAGGGCCGTTTGACGTCGCCATCGAAAGACCCGCTGCGTTTTTCGGTTTTATGCTTGCAGAACATCTGGCGAAAGCCGGCATTGAAGTTCAAGGTCAGCTCATAGAAAAAACCCTTGATGACAACTCTAATACCTATGGCACAAGTATTAAGATGCTCGCTCAATACAATACGTTACTGTCCGATTGTTTGGCTCGATGTAATAAAAACAGTTTAGGATTAGCAGCCGAAGCGCTTTTAAAAACTATCGCAGCTAATAACAATCAGAACAAGAAAAACGGCAGTTGGGCAGGGGGGCAACAGCTTGTCTCTCAATATCTGCTGAAACTTGGTATTGATAAAGGGCGCTTTTTTTTCGATGATGCAAGCGGCCTGAGCAGCCAAAATAAACTAAGCGCAAATGCAATAACAAAAGTTTTATCTAACATCTACAAAAGCGAGAACTGGAAACTTTATAGGGATTCGTTTGCGGTAGGGGGGGTGGATGGAACAATTGCTAAATTCTTCAAAGAAAAAAAGTACAAGAGCAAAATTCTCGGCAAGACCGGATACATCAATAAAGTCAAGTCATTTTCAGGCGTTTGCACAACTGAAAAAGGCGATTTTCTATTTTCCATTCTCGCCAACAGCGCCAACGCCCAAACCCGCACCGCAATCAATGACATCGCAAAAGCAATTATTGATGGCGCTGATGATTGGTAATTGGTTATTGGTAAATAGTTAGCTGAAGTGCCTAAACCTGTCCCGAGCGAAGCCGAGGGAGTGAGCTAAAGTGAACTAAAGTTGTAACAATAGGCCGGATTATTTGTTAACTTTAGTCACTTCAAACTTCTTAGTGTCTTTGTGCCTTCGTGGCAAAATACAACAATTTTTTACCATTCAGTTAGCTCACCCAAAAGCTCCTCGACTAAATCCTTCATTGTTACGATGCCGACAGGCCTTTCTCTGCCGGTATGACTTGTTCTTGCCTGTCCCGAACCAAGCCGAGGGGTAACCAAAACAATTTTGTGATTTTCACTCTGCATAATATTTATCGCATCGATAATGGTAGTATCTGCACGAAACTTTCTGATTGGCTTTATAAACTTGTGTAAATCCGTGAACTGTTCCGATGAGGTCAGCGCCTCGTAAATGTTTATAAAGCCAACGATATTTTCAGCCCGACCATCTATGACCGGCAGCCGGGTAAAAGCGCATTTTTCCAACTTGGCCAGCAGTGCTGAATTATCAGAATTCACATCGGCCGTCTCGACCTTGCTTATAGGTATCATCACGGACCTCACACGAACATCTGAGATACTAATCAGCCGATTTATGATATCGCTTTGCACGGGACTGAAAATTGCTTCTTCCTGCGTGTCTGCGAAAATTGCTCTAATATGATGTCTTTGTGCAGCAGTCATCACCGTCCTGGAGGCAACAGCCGACCCTGTTAGTCGGCCGAAAATGCCGGACATAAATTTAAGCAGAGGCACTGCTCCGCACCAGCTAAAAATCTTGTGAAACACAAATAATACCGGTGCAAAAAAAGGCATTAAATAATCTGCTCGATAAAAGAAAACGTTTTTCGGTATCACCTCCGAGAATACAAATAATATCGGCACTGCTATAAACATCGTGAATAGTTCAGTTGTATGCTCATCCTCGACCCGGCTCAAAAACAGGTACGTGACAATACTCGTGGCAAGATAATGTGCAAGGTTCGTTCCTATCAATAGTGATACAAGCACACTTGCGCTATCGTGCAGACATTTACCCAGGGTTACGAATGCAAATTTCCTCTTTTCGATACCAAGACGTAATCGAAGTCGGCTGAGCTGGTACATTCCGGTCTCA
>CAZUPG010000303.1:0-2264 GCA_964622085.1 uncultured Pirellulales bacterium
CTAAATCCGAAACAACAAAAGCTTAAAAGCTAAAGCTTAAAGTGTAAAACCAAAGTGTAAAACTCAAAAGTTTTGCGTTTTAAGTTATGGTTTTAGGTTTTCAGTTTTCAGTTTTATATTTTTCTGTTTCGTGCTTCGGATTTCGAATTTCGTGCTTTATGTCTTGGTCTCGGCGGGCTCTGCGGTAAAAATGAAGAAAAAATAGCTGCTAAAAGAGGGTTTTTAGAAAATTTTTTAACTAAAGGATGTTTATAAGAGCTTGTAAATACAGAGGTTATGTATCCTACATCATTTCAACCAAAAATCTCCTGAAATTTTGCGATATTTTCCTTGACGAGAATATGGCTAATTTGGTATAAATGGGCAAGTAAAGTTGAGGCAGGGATGGATATATGGAGTGAGGTTGGTGAGCCATAAAGTGTTGGCACTTCAACCAAAAGCTCAGACTTGAGCTTCCGCAAGGAGGAGGGAAGGGCAAGTCCAAAAAAAGTTATTCAGCAGGCACAGGGTTGGTGAAGAGCTTTGTTGCTTGTTTTGTTGAAGGTTGTTTGAGACAGGCACAACCGGTAGTGAGAGGTTTTGCCGCATGTTGAGAACAACAAACGTTTTGGCTTGTAGCCAAAAAGAAGTGTGTTTTTCAAATTTTGAAGTAAGAGGAGGAGTATTATGTTTACAAAGTTAATATCTGTTGTTTGTGTCTTAACGTTGGCCTTGGCGTCCGCCAGTTACGGCGTAGCTTACCAAGGCGATTTGGTGCCGCCCGACAACGCGTATGTGTTAGGCAACTGGGAAATGTGCGGCCCAGCTCACTGGAACACAGGTGGTTTTGATGGCTGGATCATAAATGGGGAGGGTACCATGATAGGCCACAGCTATGCAGAAGATCCAGTGGTCACAGCCACATTGGACTGCTGCAGTCTCAAGATGGTCACTCCGGCCGACTGGCAAAAGAGCATCGAGCTCAAGCTTCATGACCCTCAGCGATATGGTCTTGGTGATTCCAACCTTACTCCGGTTGAGGCCTTCTTCGCCAACGACACCTTCGAAATGGACGTAACGGTATTAAGTGCCGACTGGGACAGGTGGGATGGAACCTACGCTGGCATCCGGGTGGTTATCAATACAGAGGGTACCGGCGGCTGGGATCCGGGCGACTTCGGCGGAGATGTTTACCTGGATCCTACTCAATTTAGGGACCAGCAGCGCCTTGTCTGGAACTATTCCCATCTTCTTGATGGCGACCCTAACAATGGCGAGATTCAGGACAATTGGTCGTACCTTGAGATTTGTCTCGTTGCGAAGTCAGATCACACAGGTGGACAGACTTACTACATAGACCGTGCGGTCTTAACTCCTGAGCCGGCAACGATAGCCCTTCTGGGCCTTGGTGGATTGAGTCTGCTTCGAGTTCGTAGGAAACGCTAATACGCAAACTTAATCAGTTAGTCAATGAATATGCACCATTTCGGGGCCTATATCGAATGATTCGGTATAGGCCCCGGTTGTTTTTGGCGGCTTGTTGCTTGCTGCTCGTATAGTATATCTCATACAAATCCGAATATCTCCACAGGATACCTAACGGTGGAAATCCGAAACAAATACGTTACTCAAACTGACCGGTTAATGTTTTGAGATTGCCACGGCCTGCTCTGCAGGCCTCGCAATGACCCTAAAGTAGCATTCGTAGTCATTGCGAGTCCGCCGCAGGCGGACGAAGCAATCTAAAAACCTAATTGACACATTGCTGTATGTTATTGTCAATAAAACACTTATTGCTAATGCCAAACTCAAGTCGGTCAGTTTGAGTACGTTATTAAATCCTAAATCCTAATGTCTAAATCCTAAACAAATCCAAATTATCAAAATCCAAAACTTGTGCCTGCGGAAGCAGGTATTCGAAACGTTTTGGTCATTTGAACATTTGAATCTTGACTGTCCCACCAAGGCGGGCCACGTTAGAAATGAGTCCTTTTGAGGGCCTAATAAGCCTTTGGTCGAAACTTCTAACGGGGCGGGCAAGCGTCAGACAAGTTTCGATATTGTTCAGGATTTAGGATTTTGTGCTTCGTGCTTTTCATAGTTTCGTGCCTCGAATTTTGACGAAAAAATCAGGTTTTCGCTATTAAGTGGCGCTGTAGTATTATTTATAACGGCGGAAATATAATTATTGATGGTAACTCGTATGCACGGTATAATAGCCGGGATTATAAATAACAAGACTATTGCTCTGTCGCAGCTAAAATGATGAGTGTCATTGCGAGCGA
>CAZUPG010000304.1:0-2250 GCA_964622085.1 uncultured Pirellulales bacterium
GAGAAAATTAATCAGCATCAATCTGGCGGGAAATATACTGATCATTTCCATGTTATTGTTAGCCATATTTCATATTCTTACATTATTGAAAATTGTTCCGTCTCATTTTATATGGGGCGGGCAAATCAACGATTCATCAGCCAATCTTATAATGTTAGAAACGATTGCACTGTTAATTACCATTATTTTTACCTTGATCATTGCTGCTAAAATTGGTTATATTAGAGTCGGAATTACTGCAATATACGCCTCGATTGCCGTTGTCCTTGATGAGGCAATTGCTTAATATTATATCAGTATCAGAACCAATACTATTTACACCATCTTCATGGTTGTATATTTTACCATTGCCCAATATCCTGCAGTTTTTAACTTCAACGGTGGATTTCCTCAAATGTAAACCGCAGGCCCAACAGTTCTCGATTATGCAGTTACTGATGTCAGGAGAGGATGAATCACATTTTACGCCGTAATCATTATTTGTAATCGTAAACCCGCTTAGTACTGAATTGGGGTTGTTATTGAATCCTACCGCTGGAACATAACCCACCTCTGTTAAACCCTGGATAATTGTATCTTCAACCACATCCCAATTATTCGGGTTGGTACTTCTCAATGTTATCGTTTTAGTCAGAAAATCGACATTTTCGAAATAGATGCCCTTCGAAGCTTCGATAATATCACCATTGTTGTTAGCATCGTTGATGGCATACTGTATTGCGAAACGGAAAGTTTGCTGTGTGAGATTGTAAACGACAGGTAATGGATGCGGGATACTTTGATTGTCGACATTATGTCCGAGGCCGAGTCGGCCAAGTTCACCTTTGCCCCAGGTCCATACGGTTCCATTAACATCAATAGCGATACAGTGCCAGAACCCAGCCGATATGGCAATGATATTTTCGAGATAGCCCTCGTTCGGCTCATGGATTCCATTGCGATTCAAATCAGGCCCGACAACCTTTACAGGGGTAAGCTTACTATTGGTGGAGTCATCGCCGAGCTGGCCATATTTATTTTCCCCCCAAGTCCATACACAGCCGTTTACATCGAGAGCCATTGAATGTCCCTCGCCTGCTGCGATAGCCCAGATGCCGTTGAGATATGAGCTTGGGTCGTTCGGGTCCTGCTGGCCGGATTTAACTATTACCGGCGTGTTGCTATCGGTAGTAGTGCCGTCACCTAATCGGCCACCGTTAGAATTATAACACTTTCCATTATTGCCCCAGGTATAGACACGTCCCTGGCAATTCGGGTCTGGGCCGGTGTAATCCGGGTTAGTAAAGGCAGCAACGGCATCATACTCTTCGTACTTTTCCAGTGCCATACAATGGTCCCAGCCGGCGCTTATGGCGATAATATTTTTAAGCGGTGTATCAAAATTGTTTGGGTCCTGCCGGCCGGAAAGAACCTGCACGGGCGTATCGCTATAGAATGGGTCTTCATATCCATTGCCGAGTTTGCCGCCTCCTGGCGGGTAGTTGGTTACTGCGCCCGGCCAGCGATTGCTGCCCCAGGTCCAGACGCAGCCGTTCACATCAAGAGCCATAGAGTGCCACTCTCCAGCAGAAACGACAATAATGTTTTTAAGATACGAATTTGGGTTGTTCGGGTCTTGAGGTTGCTCACCGCGAAGAACCTTAACCGGCGTAAGCTTGCTACCGCCGTTTTCTCCGTTGCCGCACTGACCCCTGTTGTTTTTGCCCCAGGCGTAAACAAAATTATTGGCATCGACAGCTAAAGAATGCATTCCGCTTCTGCCGGCAGAGATAGATTCGATATATTTCAAAAAGCCGACGCCATCGACACCGTGAACCTGAACAGGTGTAGCTGATTGATCACCTGATTGTTGGTTATCCCCAAGCTGGCCTTCATAGTTTCTACCCCAGGCCCATACGAAGCCGTTGACGTCCAGTGCGAGAGAATGCGTCCAGCCGGCATCAATATCGTTTATATCTTCAAGACGCTCAGAAGGAGAATTCATATCTCCATCGTGAACCCGAACAAGCGTCTTCTGGTTCTGACCATTACCAATGCCAAGCTGATAATAGCCATTGTAACCACAGGCCCATGGCCATTTATTTGCCGTAAGAACGAGTGTATGGTCCTCACCGCCGGATATATCTACCACTTTTGCATCCTCTTTCCAGTCAGCTAAAGTGGGATTAGCGATAAGGATGATTAGTGAAATTATAGAAATGATAAGTTTCTTTACCGATAACATCTTTTCATCTCCTTTTCCCCAATAAA
>CAZUPG010000305.1:0-2228 GCA_964622085.1 uncultured Pirellulales bacterium
CAGCGGGATTGCCGTTGCCGCAATAAGTAACGGCCATAGGTTGATAAAATCCCAGCCTGGCGTTAGTAATACCACCAGCAACAGTGCTGCGGGAAAAGCGACAGAAGCAGCAATTGAGGCCAGCGAGACATATCGCCATGTTAAAACAACCACTCCCCATACTCCGAGAGCAACAAAAGCGCAAACTGTATAGTAAGGCCAAAGCCCCAGCGCTACGCCGAGACTGGTTGCGACACCCTTGCCTCCTTTGAATTTCAAGTATAAGGGAAAGATATGCCCTAAGATTGCGGCACAACCCACGGCAAGCCACAGTAACAGTACAACAACTCTTTCAGTATGTGATTGAACGGATAAAGTTTTGACGAGAGGCATTGTTGCGAGCATTGGGATAAGGCCTTTAAGCACATCGAGCAGAAAGCAAAGGTATGCCGATTTTTTACCCAGCGCGCGGGCGACATTGGTCGCACCGATATTGCCGGAGCCGATACTGCGCAGGTCTTTTCCATAAGATTTGGCAATGATAATCCCGAATGGTATCGAGCCAAGTAAATACGCCCCGATGATAGCAATCACGAAAATCGTGTACATTACTTTAGTCCTTTCTTTCCAGGCTACGGCAAGGGCCTTTCCCGCTCCGGCTCGCGCCTTCGCCGAGACGAGCGCCTTGACGAGCGCAATATAGATTCATAAAGACTCTCAAGTTGTTTGGCGACCCGGCTGATAGAGATGTTTTCTTTGATATTATCCGCAATGATTGCTTCCGATGCCTTTTGTATATTATTTATATCTGAGAAATAACCAATAGCTTCTGCCAGTGCCGGAATATCTGTAGCATCGTCAATGACTTTACCGTGTCGATTATTAGCAAATAAATCGATTGCACCGTTGAATCTTGTCGTTATCACCGGCTTGTCCGCAGCCAGCGCTTCAAGAATAAATCGTGAACACGGGTCATAAAAGGTGGGCAAAATAGCAATGTCGATAACTGACAGGATATTTTGGATGTGCTGAACAGTCCCTAATAAAAGGATTTGCTTCTCAACACCCAGCTTCTTTGCCAGCCTGATATATTTGCGTGCTCTGTCATTGCCGACAACTATTAAATATGCCTTACACCTTAGGCCGTATTTTTCTATTTCGTATTTCAGAGCTTTAATTGCCGCCGACAGTCCTTTAAACCTGAAATTATGGGCAGCGAATAAAAAGAGAATCGGATTGTCCGCCTCTTTTAAGCCAAGTTGCCCTAGTATTTGTGTGCGGAATCTTTCTGTTTGTTTTGTGTCAATTTGTTTATTTATTCTCACACCATTAGGTATAACAACAATACGCTCATCACTGACGGCGTAGTGTTGTCTGAACTGCTCGGCCACATACTGCGAAAGTGCAATGATAATAGGCCTATCCGATTCTTTGCATAGTTTACGCTCAGCCCGCAAAAGTGTCGTTCGCCGAAAATTCGCAAAAGCGGTGAGCTTTTTATAGGATGAAAGAAACTCATTTTGGTAGCTAACGGCATTACGCAAAATGGATTCTGCGTATGTACCCCCGCGTGGCTGATAAACATCGGCAAAGTTAAATGGTAAAACGCTATGAATCAGACTATAGTGATTTTCTGACAGGTGTTGTTTTAATCTCTTTTCAAAGCTAAGCAAGCCGACACGTTTGCCGGGCAAATCCTGACACAGAATATGAATATTCTTTGCGTTGGTTTGGCCTTTTGCAGCGAGGATATCGACTTCGAGGCCGAGCCCCGATAGCGCTGTTGCCAGCTCAAAGACCGACCGTTCTGCTCCTCCCAGCGCTATATTTGCCCTTTCTATTATAATTGCGATTTTTTTCTTCATCGCTGAATTGTAACCGAATTTGCTCAGCTTGCAAAGGGAGCCGTCCTGCCGTGCTTTTTATCGTGCCGTGCCATCCGTCTGGCTTTATTTATTACTTTGTAAATAAATATTTTATCATTTGAAGTAAGCTTCTTACGGCTGGTGTAGCGAAGGTAAAAACGCAAACGGTCGGTGTTAGAAAAATACTTTGCTGGTGCTGAATAATGAACTTGTGCAATATCCTTTATCCGAAATCGCTGCCCGAAGACAAGCGGCTTAAAAACTCGCGCTAAATCTATCAGGTAAAATTTGCCGTTATCGCCATAAAATATATGTGAAAAGTAAAGGTCTCGATGACGATAGTTTGTCTGGTGGAATTTTTTTATAAAGTTTGCTAATTGAGCT
>CAZUPG010000306.1:0-2220 GCA_964622085.1 uncultured Pirellulales bacterium
AAGGTTATCGCGAACTTTATCTGCCGTTCAGTAAAAAACTCAATGACTGGATTCATTCCCATACCAAATGGAAAACGATGAAACACTGCTGCGGCTGCTGCGAGCCGTTGATTGAGGGCTTTATAGAGGCCGGCTTCGATATCTTAAGCCCCGTACAAACATCCGCCAAAGGTATGGACCCGAAACTTCTAATTGATAAATACGGCGGCAGAATAGTCTTATGGGGAGGCGTAGATGCACAACCCTTCGACTTCGCTCAGGGCGGTGAGCGAGCGAAGCGAGTCGAACCGCAGACGCTAATATCCGGAAAGCCCGATGAAGTACGTCGGCAGGTTGCTGAACGGCTGCAAATATTCAATAAAACCAATGGATTTGTTTTCAGTACGGTTCATAATATCCAGTGCAATACGCCGGTTGAAAATGTGCTGGCAATGTTTGAGGCGCTGGCCCGCCGCCCCGACTTGAGTCGGGAGACGCAGAGGCAGGGCCGAAGACCGTAAGGGACAAGGTATGAAGGGCGGAGTTTAAGATGGATTTTCCCAAACGAACAGCTATCCAAAGTCATACGATAACTATTGTGCCGCGATATGCAGAAACCGACAAGGCCGGCGTAGTCCATCACAGCGTATATCCGGTATGGTTCGAGATGGGTAGAACAGAGCTGCTGCGGGCTAACGGTATAGCATACAAAGACCTCGAAGAAGCAGGCGTATTCTTTGTCGTGGCCGAGCTGAATATAAAATATCGCAGAGCCGTCTTTTACGATGAAAAGCTGCAACTGCAAACGATGTGTACAGGCGTAACTGCCAGCAAGGTCCAGCACAGCTACAAACTCACCCGCGAAGCTAATGGGTTGGTCTTAGCCGAAGGCACAAGTATCCTTGCCTGCGTTGATTTAAATGGAAAGATCCGACGAATACCTGAATTTATGCATCCTGAAAACGATTAGCCCACCAAGGGTTTAATATGATAGCTTTGTTAACAGATTTTGGCCAAAGTGAATATGCAGGTGTGATGAAGGGGGTTATCTACAGTATCGACCACGATGCAAAAGTTGTTGATTTATGCCACGATATTTCGCCTCAAAATATCATCGAGGCATCGTGGATTCTGAAAAATAACTACAAATACTTTCCAAAAGGAACCGTCTTTTGCTGCGTGGTTGACCCGGGTGTAGGAACAGATAGAAAAGCACTGGCGGTAAAAACAGAAAATTTTTACTTCGTTGCGCCGGATAATGGTCTGCTTTGGGAAACACTTGGCGAGCAGAGAATAATCGATATAAGGCAAATTCCCATTCCTGCCGACGCCAGCAGGACATTTCACGGCAGAGACGTATTTGCAAAAGCGGCTGCAAATATCAATCAAGGCAAGTCCACCATACGTCTGGCGGACAAGTTCGAGACTATAGGCGAAAGAATAGAAAAAACGGTTCGACAAGCTCACCGTGGCGAGCAAAGTCGAGCCATCGAAAAACTGGAGCTTTATCTCGATGGCAAAGCCGGAATAGTTGTGAGAATCGACAGGTTCGGAAACGTCATAACAAATTTAGCCAAACAGGATAAAGACGAATACACCGTGGCGATAGACGAGAAGAAATATTCGATGCAATACTATCCTAACTATGATTGCGCCGAAGAGGGCGAATTATTCCTGATAGAGGGCTCAAACAATACGCTGGAGATTAGCTTGAAATACGCAAGTGCAAATGATAAACTTCACCTAATATCTGGTATAAAAATATCAATATCGTAATAACATTAGGTTCTTTTGAGTGAAATGAAGGAAAGTTGTGGTCTTTTCGGGATTTTTGGCGACCTGGAAGCCGTTGAAAAAACCTACTTCGGCTTACATAGTCTGCAGCATCGCGGTCAGGAGTCTGCAGGAATAGCCACCAGCGACGGTGAATTTATCCGGTGCTATACAGGTGTGGGCACGGTAAGCAGGGTATTCCGCAGCGGCTCAAATACCTTGGAGAAGCTGCGTAATCCGATAGCAATCGGCCACGTGCGGTATTCGACAACCGGCGCCAGTAAAGCTGTGAACAGTCAGCCGCTATTAGCAGAATACTCCCATGGGCAGGTTGCAGTAGCACATAACGGAAATCTTGTAAATGCGTCGCTTCTGCGGGATGAATATGAGGCCTATGGCAGTATATTCAAATCGACGAGCGATACGGAAGTTATTATTCACCTGCTTGCCAAGCCGACCCACACCGAT
>CAZUPG010000307.1:0-2219 GCA_964622085.1 uncultured Pirellulales bacterium
TTGCCTTTTTCGCCTGGCTGATTAAAAGATTCACCACCTCCATCACCGAATCTCTTAGCGTTCTGAACACATTCAGCGTCTTTCTTTCCATTCTTCGCAGTAATGTCGGATGATACGCCTTTTTTAGTTCTATCTCTCTTTTCTTTTTATTTTGTTCACTCAATTCATCGTGGAAAAGAATCAAAGCTGCCATGTTGGGAAACTCGTTTTTATACAGAATATAGCTCGTCTCATCGTGGCCCTGCACATCTCGATGCTTGGCTGAATAAACAAATTCCAGCCCTGTATTTTCCACCCTCAATCTGCCCCAGATAACTTTGCCCGACGTTTCCTGCAGAGTTACCATGTTCTGTGAAAAATCCTTCAGACACTTATCCCTGCTCCTTCTTCTGATAAAAGCGCCAACCGCTGTAGCTAAAACTATAAAAATTATAGTTATAGCCGTATATGGTATCGTCCCAGCCAAAATATAACCCATAACATTTTTCCTTTAACCCAATCCTAAAATATTTAGCCTGCCCCCGTTCCTGCTTTCGCCCGCAGCCCCGACTAGCGTCGGGAGACGCTGGGGCCTGCGGGAAAGCACGGGGGCAATCCCATCGGTCAATCGTAAGTCGCAAATCGTAAATCGTCAATAGTAAGTTGATTATGCTACTTGTACGAAGCATATTGATATGCCCGCTTTTCACAATAATAATTTGTACTGATTTTGGTTCAAAAAAGCCGAAAATAAATTTATGAGAGGACAGGCTGAACAGGATAAACAAGATTACAAAAACAAATCCTGTTTACCCGCCTTAGGCGGGTTAATCCCGTCTAAAGTGTTTTTCCTCTATGTGTAGTCGTATTCAAATGGTTATGGACTCGGCCATGCCTTACGGCACTGAAATAAGTGACAATTTCCACCAAGGGGCGGAGAATGGGCTGCTGGCTAATCGCATAGCGGTGGTTGTAATCCTTTTGATGGCCATTGGTGCGGTCTCTGTCTTCTCAGCTAGTGCTAACGTCAGCTATAATATTGACTTACAGAAATTTTATTCCTTCCCTGCCGTTCGGCAAATCCTGCTTTTCCCCCTAGCCTGTGCAGTTTTATACACCGTCTCTTGTTTTAGTTATCGCAGATTCAGCTTGTCTAATGGTTTTCCCGCCACGCGTCTGGCGGGCTGGCTGAGGTCACCGACTACTTATCTGTTGGTTCTTGCCATAGCGTTACTTATATTGGTTTTATTTCCTCAGTTCGGCACTGAGGTAAACCGCGCTCGCCGCTGGTTCAGAATCCCACTCGGCCCGATTACGGTGAGCTTTCAGCCCTCCGAGCTGGCAAAGTGGGCTATCGTTTTCTTCCTGGCTGCAATTTGCGATAAGTTCAATTTCGACATAAAGTTATATTGGAAACGGTTTGTCCCAATCTGCTTTGTAATTGCCGTGGTAGTCGCGCTTATAATCATCGAAGATTTTGGCACAGCGGCCTTTATAGTGCTTTTGGGCTTTTTGATGTTAATAATCGCAGGGGCTAAATGGCGGCATATTTTAACTCTTCTGCCCTTTGGTACCATCGCCTTTTTTGTAGCGTTGTTTCGCTATCCCAGCCGATTGCAGCGGCTCTGGGCCTTTTGGAACCCCGAAAAATGGGCCGATTCTGCCGCCTATCAGGCGAACCAGTCACTGATTGCCATCGGCTCCGGCGGACTTTGGGGCAAAGGTCTCGGCAGAGGGATTTGCAAATACGGCCATCTGCCGGAAGATACTACCGATTTTATTTTCGCAATCATCGGCGAAGAGCTCGGCTTTGTCGGAACCGCAGCAGTCATTGGATTATTTATTATCTTTGTCTGGCTGGGAATTCTTGTGGTGGTACGCTGCAAAGACCGCTTTGGCCAGATTCTGGCTGGCGGGATTGTTTTGACAATCGCTATCCAGGCAGCGATTAATATCGCCGTGGTGACAGTTGTGCTGCCGACGAAAGGGATACCTCTTCCATTTGTAAGCGCCGGCGGAACGAGTATGCTGCTGTCGTCCGCTGCGGTCGGTGTGCTGTTAAATATCGCCAAACTCGTCGGGGCGAAGTCTCCCGACGCAGCCCGACAAATACCAGCAAAACCAACCTAATAAGAACTCCAAGGGAAAACACTTGCATTTATCGTCGGCTTCGGGCAGACTTTTAACGCATAAAACAGGATAACAGGATAATCTTGTCCGCTGCGTTGAGCGCCAGCGCG
>CAZUPG010000308.1:0-2195 GCA_964622085.1 uncultured Pirellulales bacterium
GTGGTCGGGGCCATATTACCCACCACGCCTGTCCCGAATCTTTTTATTGGGATTTCACGTGGGGTCATATTTAGCCCCGAAGTTTACCCGCCTTAGGCGGGCCTGCTTCGGGGGGCATTCTTATCGTCCCGTACCAAAATTTGTTCTTTGGTGCGTGGGTTGTTTACCTGTGCCGGTGTTTGTCATTCTGAGCGCAGCGAAGAATCTATTTTGAATTGTCATTGCGAGGAGACCGAAGGTCGACGCGGCAATCGAAAATCAAAAATCGAATATCCTTTGCATATTTTTACCCCGACAGATATAATCTCAAACCACTACTGGAGGCCGATGCAACAGGAATAGAAATCGGCAAAAACTTATGGCAAAACGAAAAGGCGTTCTAAACGCTGCTCTCAAGGCCCTTCTCGCAGGCGTTCAAACCTCTGCTGCCATAAAAATCCCTACAACTTTCATTTCGGAATTGGCGGCGTTACCTGATGATAAGCAAAAAGTTTTAGCTGAGCTTACCCCTGAACAATTTAATGAATTATTGACCCAATCGTACCTGGCTGCTCTCAATGCTGCAACAGCCGCTGCTGACGCAAAACAAATCAAAGCCCTTCTGAAAGAACTACTTGATAAAGTTAATATCATAAAAGACAAGATAGAAAAAAGTAATGGTCTTGTAAAAAAGAAAGATGAAAAAAGAGACACAGAAGAACCTTTTGATGTATTTCTCAGTCACAACAGTAAGAATAAACCCATTGTAAAACAATTGGCTATAGAGTTAAAGAAACGAGGGCTTAAAGTATGGCTTGACGAATGGGAACTTGTCCCCGGTCGTCCATGGCAAGAAGCTATTGAGGAAATCATTCAGACTACCAAAACGGCGGCTGTTTTGGTTGGCAAAGATGGTATGGGTCCATGGGAAATCCCAGAAATGAGGGCATGTCTATCTGAATTCGTAAGAAGAAAACTACCCGTGATTCCAGTCCTATTGCCAGAAGCTTCAAAGAAGCCAGAACTACCTTTGTTCCTGAGACTATTTACATGGGTAGACTTGCGAAAAGGTCTTACTAAAGAGGGTATCGATCGTCTTGAATGGGGAATAAGAGGGAAAAAACCCACCAGGGAAGAAGAAACAAAACAACCACATTATATCCATAATCTTCCTTATG
This sequence comes from uncultured Pirellulales bacterium, assembly GCA_964622085.1. Lineage (GTDB taxonomy): Bacteria > Planctomycetota > Phycisphaerae > Sedimentisphaerales > Anaerobacaceae > CAZBWE01. Next base: position 1,158 of record CAZUPG010000308.1, read on the forward strand.
CCTCGATAGGCGATTTATTTAAGGGTCGTGACAAGATATTGGGCAGATTGAAGAAGGAGCTTTCGGCAAAAAAAGCGACGGCGATTACTCAGGGTATTCAGGGTCTCGGCGGCATTGGCAAAACCCGTCTGGCCATAGAGTTCGGCTGGTGGGCGCTACAGAATAAAAAATACCGGTGTGTATTCTTCGTCAGCTCAGAAACGCCGGAACGAATTAACGCTTCTCTTGCATCTCTGGCCGGGGAAAAAACTCTTAACCTTGCAGGACAAAAAGAACAGGAGCAGATTTCCTCTGTTATGCACTGGCTCAAGGAAAACGATGGCTGGCTTATGATTTTCGATAATGCCGATGGTAAGGAGTCGGCTGATGTGGTGGAAGATTTACTGCCGAATCTATCGTCCGGCCGGGTGTTAATTACATCGCGTTATACCCGCTTCAGCGCTGCGGTTTCACCGCAGACCTTAGGCCTTTTACAAAAAAATAAGGCCAAGGAATTTTTATTGCAGCGAACCAGCGGCCAGCGTATTGAGACCGACAAAGATGAACAGATCTCTGAGCAATTAGCAAAAGAGGTGGGATTCCTGCCATTGGCTTTAGAGCAGATGGGAGCTTTCATTGCACATAATAAATGCAGTTTGGCCGAATATCTTAACCAGTGGCAGGATGAAAGACAGCAGGTCTTGCAATGGTATAACCAGCGCGAGATGCAATATCCTGTCTCGGCGGTGGTAACCTGGCAAAGGACTTTCGAGCAGCTCAAGCCATCATCAATTGCGCTCTTGCGAATCTCATCGTTCCTGGCGCCGGAAATGATTCCAACGCCTATGTTTGAACAGGCCGAGGATATCTTAAACAAATCCGTGGAGCTTCTCTGTAAAGAATCGAGGGAGAAAAAAGGTAAAGTGGTGAGCGGAGTCGAATCCAAGTTTAAGTTAAACGAAGCGCTGTCGGATTTATCTGCCTATTCGATGTTCACACGGGAAGAAAAGGGATTTACAATCCATAGAATCGTTCAAGAAGTTATACGCTCGCGAATAC
>CAZUPG010000309.1:0-2143 GCA_964622085.1 uncultured Pirellulales bacterium
AAAGCGATAGGTGAGCAGCTTGTATGTATCTTTGTTGATAACGGCCTTTTGCGAAGAAACGAACGCGCAGAGGTCGAGTCAACTTTTCGAGACCATTTTCATATAGACCTGCGAGTCGTGGATTGGTCAAAGCAGTTTTTATCTGCTCTGGCTGGCGTAACGGAACCACAGCGGAAACGGCGGATAATTGGCTCGGAATTTATCAAGGCCTTCAAATCCGAGGCCTCGAAGATTTCCGATGCGAAGTTTCTTGCTCAGGGGACACTTTATCCGGATGTCATCGAGTCAGGTTCCAAGGACGGTAATCCTGCGGCGAATATAAAAATCCATCACAATGTAGGCGGGCTGCCTGCGGAGCCTGGCTTTGAGCTGATTGAGCCCTTGCGGGATTTGTTCAAAGACGAGGTGCGCCTGGTCGGCGAATACCTGGGATTGCCGGAGACAATAGTCTGGCGGCATCCTTTCCCCGGCCCCGGACTGGCAATGAGAATTATCGGGGAGGTTACGCAGCAAAGACTACAAATCCTGCAGACGGCTGATGAAATCTTGATAGATGAGATAAAATCAGCAGGGCTCTACAGGAAAATCTCACAGGCCCTGGCGGTACTGGTGCCGGTCTCAACAGTTGGAGTGATGGGGGATGAGCGAAGTTACGAAAACGTTATTGCTATCAGGGCGGTGGAGACGCCTGATTTTATGACTGCTGATTTCTCACAAATCCCTTATGATGTACTGGGCGTAATATCCAGCAGAATCATAAACGAGGTTCGCGGCGTCAATCGTGTCGTGTATGATGTCTCCAGCAAGCCGCCGGCGACAATCGAATGGGAATAGTTTTGTAATGTGTTAGGGGAGAATGTCTTAAATGGATAAACTTTACCGGAATGGATTCTGGTATTTATCTGTTTGCTCGATTTCGATTTCGATTTCGATTATTTGCGGTGCTAATCCCATCAGGGCTCAGTCACCAGCCAGCCCTTCCGAAGGGCGGGCTTCAATTCAGATAGAAAGACCTAATGATTCTAACCTGACAGGGGTGTCGTTGAACAAAAGTCTATGGTGGCAGTCAGCCAAAGGTGATTTGGCCAAGTTTCCGGATAGGTTCATCGAAGATTCTAAATATACGTTTTTAAGAACTGATAATATAACAGCACTGCTATTGGCAGGCGGCGCAAGTATCGCTATGCACAACACCGACGCCGATGATAATATCCGGGATAATTGCAAAAGGCATCGGGTCTTTCGCGGCTTTACAGATGAAAGCTTAAACATAATTGGCTCACCTGCAATGCACTTTCCCATGGCTGGTCTTTGGTATGCGCTCGCTGCGGAAAACAAGGACGAGCTGAATAAAGGGCGGGCCCTCACTATGTTAACCGCCCTTTCCATAAATAGTGCGGCAACATTAGGGTTGAAAGCCATCAGAGATAATGATACTCCAAACGACAAAAATTGGGCTTGGCCCAGCGGCCATACTTCCAGCTCCTTCACGGTCGCTTCTGTCCTCGATGAGTTCTATGGGCCGAAGGTAGGTATTCCCGCGTATATTATGGCAACTGTTGTGGCCTATCGAATGATGGATAGCGGTGACCACTGGGCAAGCGATTGCGTTCTTGGTGCAACTCTCGGCTGGGTAGTTGGCCACAGCGTTGCGGGCAAACATAAACAGCTCGAAATTGCCGGCTTTGATGTCCTGCCATATACGGCCGCAACCAAAAATGATAATACAGCTATGGGCATCAGCTTGGTAAAGCAATTCTAATTTCCACTATTTCAACTACTGGTTTTTACATAAGCATAGCTTTGACAAGAGTGCCTAAAGCGAGTTGATTAGTTGATTAGTTAGTCAACACTGAAAAATAATTTAAGTTTTTCGTATATAAAGGGTTGCATTCTGAAAAAATCGCGCTAAATTGCAAGAAAACAGTTAAAAAAGAGAGAACAACTTGTATCGGTAATGGAAATTCTGGAGAGAATCCGACCCGCCGTGCCGGAGCCACGGCGAGGCAGGAGCGATTCAACGTGAAAAGAACAAAAAAAGGGCTGCAATCGCAATACTTACAACCCTAAAGTTTAAGAATTAGCGATACTAACCCGCATTTCTCACAGCACCAGTTGAAAAAAGCTCCTCGTTCTGGTATAA
>CAZUPG010000310.1:0-2141 GCA_964622085.1 uncultured Pirellulales bacterium
AGGTTCTCATCCTGGAGACAGGGGTTCGACTCCCCTTGGGGGTATTTTGAGCAACTTTGTTGCTCAAAATAGAGCAGGTGATAATTGTCAGCTTACGCTGGAATTTTGTTTCTAAAAACCGATAGTAATCAGCTCGCCTGCGGTCAACTGTTCCACTTATCAACTGTTTAAAAAAGGATTTTAGAATGCCAGCGTTTGAAATCATTGATAAAAAAGCCAAAAAGATCCGTCAGAAGGAATTTAATAACGAGCAAGAACTTCACAAATTGATAGATGATAATTTGCCAGAAATATTTAAAATTCGTTACATAAAAGATGAGTATATTACAACAAAGCATGGTCGAATTGAAACGATTGGATTAGATGAAAGTAATAGGCCCGTAGTTATAGAGTACAAGAAATCAAAAGAAAAAGGACAATTAGTCCAAGCCAACAGATATATGACTTGGATTAAACAAAATCCTGATTCTTTTGAACTTCTTGTTAGAAAAAATTTGGGCAGCAATATTGATGATATTGATTTTACAAACCCGAGAATAATTTGCCTGGCGCAAGAATACAGTATTGACGACAAATGTCTGGCACTTTCCTTAGGAGCAGAATTGTGGAAATACAGATATTATGAAAACAATATGCTGATAATTATAAGAGAGGAGGAGCCCGAGCAGCTTATCAAAGGTTCAAGCGGAAAAACAACTATTGAGAAAATTAAGAAAGAACCGCGAAAAGCAAGGACGATAGAAGAGCATCTAAAAGGTGCATCAGATGCCTTGAAAAAGTTATTTTACTCTCTGGATGAAAGAATTATGGATATAAGTTCAGATATTGAAAAATATACAACACGAACGGAAATAGTATACAAAACATCGTTAAACTTCACCTATCTTGCTATTCAGAACAGAAAAGACCGTCTAAGATATTATTTGCGAACAGAAGAAGATAAAATTGATGATCCTAAACACCTCACTTCAAAGATTCCTGAAACACATGGTTATGGCAACATTACTCGTCTACTTTTTGTAAGTCCTACCGAAATAAAAGGCAAAAAATACGATTTTGAAGATGTCGTCGATTTATTAAAACAGGCATATAACTTCACACAATAACACACATTATTTACAAAGCGGGCTTTAGTCCACGCTATGATAAACATTGCTAAAGAAGATGGGCGTTATATGCGTTTAGCCATTGAGCAAGCGGAAATCGCCGAGGAAAATGGCGATGTGTCGAAATTGAAAAAATTGGTTTTACTTATTCGGCGAGGGATATGAGCAAAAAGACACCAAAATTCAAAAATGATGACGAGGAAGGAGATTTCTGGAGTAAGCACGATTCCACAGACTTTATCGATTGGAAGAAGGGTAAAAAGATAAGTAAGCCAGACGCCGATAAACGCTTTATGCAATTGGCCATTGAGCAGGCGAAGATCGCTGAGGAAAATGGTGATGTGCCGATTGGGGCGGTCATTGTTTATCAAAACCAAATCATAGGCAAGGCCTACAATCAGCGCCAGCAACTACAGGACCCGACCGCTCACGCCGAGATAATTGCCCTGACACAGGCGGCGGCAGCGCTGGAAAGCTGGCGATTGAACGGCTGCACGATGTATGTTACTCTGGAGCCATGTCCGATGTGTGCCGGTGCGTTGGTACTGGCCAGAATGGATAGATTAGTCTATGGCTGTGATGACTCAAAGACAGGAGCTGTGAAAAGCTTATATAATATTGTTCAGGATGAACGGCTCAATCACCGACTTGAAGTTACAAGCGGCGTGCTGCAGGAGCAATGCCGCGAGCAATTGCAGGAATTCTTTTCAAAGCGGCGAATCGAGAACAAGAACAATCAATAAAGGCGGTCTATTCGCTGAGCCTAACGGCGGTGCCGTAAGCTAAAAGTTCAGCGGCGCTTCCAACGACACTCGTTGTCATATAGCGAACATTGATTATCGCATCCGCTCCCATCTCTGCCGCCTGTGCCATCATCCTGTTAGTAGCTGTTTGGCGAGCCATTCCCATCATCTCTGTGTATTCAGTCAATTCACCGCCAAGGATAAGTCTGACTATAGCCGACAGGTCCTTACCGAGCCAGATAGCATATACAGTATGGCCCTGTACGAGGCCGAGAATTTCCGTTATCTCTCT
>CAZUPG010000311.1:0-2135 GCA_964622085.1 uncultured Pirellulales bacterium
TCTTTTGGCTGCATCCGAGCAATACCAGTGAGCATAGCAATAGTAGAAAATAGAGAGCGGTTTTCTTTGTGGTTCTCATCCTTCAATCCTTTCAAAATATTTATGCGCCACAGGCGTATTTAATGAAATCACCGACAGATACTAAATTATATACTTTCTCTGACTATTTTTGCACCTACTAAATTCAACTTTTCTTCGATTCTCTCGTAGCCACGGTCGATGTGATAGACCCTGTTGATGGTTGTAGTTCCTTCAGCGGCCAATCCGGCTAAAACCAGTGCTGCCGAGGCCCTCAGGTCCGAAGCCATCACCGGTGCAGCGATTAAATTTTTTACTCCGGCTACGATGACGGTTGGTCCTTCTTTTCGCAAGTTGGCTGCCATTCGAGCCAACTCGGCAACGTGCATAAACCTGTCGGGAAAGATTTTTTCGATGATGATACTATTGCCCTCGGCAAGCGATAAAAGGGTCATAAACTGTGCCTGCAAATCGGTAGGAAAGCCCGGATACGGCTGGGTGGTAATATCAGCCGGCTTTATGGAGCCATTGCGAGCAACAATACATCCGTTGTCAGCCGGCTCAACCGTTACTCCGACACTCCTTAACTTGTCCACAACGGCCATCATATCACCGAGCCGACAGTTGTGCAGCTGTAATTGGCCTGCTGTAATAGCAGCGGCGACCATAAACGTTCCGGCCTCGATTCTGTCTGGAATTACCTCGTATTCAGCCGAATGTAATTGCTTAACACCTTCAATGATTAGGCGCGGAGAGCCGATGCCCGTTATCTTTGCGCCCATTTTATTGAGGCAGTTTGCCAAATCAGCTATTTCCGGCTCGCACGCAGCCGATTCGATAACAGTTCTGCCCTTTGCCAGAGTTGCGGCCATTAGCACATTTGCAGTTCCGAGGACTGTCGAGCCGAACGGGCCACCCATAAAGATTTCCTTGCCTGTCAAACCATTTTTTGCCTCGGCTATGATATAACCATTTTTAATACTGATTTTTGCACCAAGCTCCCGCAGCCCCCTGAGGTGAATATCAATCGGCCTGTAGCCAATCGCGCAACCGCCTGGCATCGAGACCTCTACTCTTCCGCAGCGAGCAAGCAGCGGGCCGAGTATGCAAATACTGGCCCGCATCCTGCAGACAATCTCGTAGTCCCCTACAGGATTATCGATTACCGTTGAATCTATGCACAAATCGCCGTTTTTGCCTCTGGTTACCTTGCAGCCCAGCTCACCCAGCAATTGACTACATACAGAAATATCAGAAAGATGTGGTACTGCTGAAAGGGTCGATTTGCCACCGGCTAAAATAGTTGCAGCCATTATCGGCAAAGAGGCATTCTTCGAGCCATTCACAGTAACGCTGCCGGAAAGTCGAACAGGTCCTTCAATGTGGAATATATCCATAACCTATTATCCTTGAAAAGATACAGATAATGTAATACAAGAGGGCTTTAGTTTCAAGAGCCGTTAGAAGTTAGCTGCGAAGTCTAACGAAATAAGGCAAAAGATTTCAACGATGAATATCTTTGAGATTATAAAGCAACTTGATAATATCATAAGCATACCAGAGGTTATCATCTGCCTGGCAGGGCTGACGTTATTAGCTTGCTGGCTGCTAAAGACATCTCTGGGCATAAATGCTTTAGCGGATTCCACACCTCGTCGAAATAATATGCCCCTTTATCTTCCATTTATCCCTTTTTTTATCTGGTTTGGGGCTGTTTCACTTGCAATATCAGTTACAAGATGGCTTCTGCCCGATACGTCTGATTGGCAGAGCGCTTTTTTGGATAATCTTATTCTCTGTATTGGCGCGATACCAACAATAGCCATTATTATTTTTATAGCCAGAGCCGGTTTTGCCCGCAGGTTGAAGGGATTCGGCCTGAATATTAAAACAATCCACAGGGATTTCTTTTCCGCTATCGTAAATCTGTTGTCAATCTGGCCGCTGTTGTTAGCGGCGGTACTTCTAACGATATTTTTCGGTAAACTCATCTGTGGGCCGGATTTCAATTTAGAGCAGCACGAGGAGCTAAAAACGATAACAACATACCCACAATTGTCATTGAGAGTTTTGATTATTATCACTACGGTTGTCGTAGGACCTGTGCTCGAAGAGAT
>CAZUPG010000312.1:0-2133 GCA_964622085.1 uncultured Pirellulales bacterium
CCACTCGTCCGTCGGACATAAAGTAGAAAATAATGCGCTCGCCGCCAAATATGTGTTCTGCGTCAACTATCTTCATCGGCAGATTTAGTTCTTTTGTGAACTTCCTGCAAGTCTCCATTTCTTCTTCGGCAATCTTTTTAAGGTGTCGCTCCTCACTTATATCCTCTGTGGTTGCGAAACGCACAAATTTACCTTCCGGTTTGCAGGAGAAATCTATATCGTTGTCATTGAAGTACTTTTTAATCTGGTCCTCACTCAACTTGAATTGTCCGCCCCTGTATGCAGAGAGCCGGCCTACGAGATATGCTAATTCAAGACCTTTGTCGGTTTTTACCACTACGCGAATGGTAACTTTGGGTATTCTGGTTTCGTTGTGCTCAAAGAGTCCAAGCGCATTCATTCTGCCGTAGCGAACCAGCATATATTTTTCACCTTTTGCCTGCCCCATTAGAAGTACCTCTTGCTAACTGGACAGACCACTAATAGTCTTACTTCTAATGGGGCCTGCTTGGCCTTTTTTGTTGAAGTTTCCGGCATTTAAGTTACCTACTGACGTTTCTCATAAGAAAGGTCAACTTTTTACAGAGTCAAAACCTGCCGTGCTCCGGCAGGCTCCGCCCTGACGAGCGGTAAAACGGTTCGACTAAGCTCACCGAAGTCCGCAGGCTAAATATAGATTGCTTTGCAGAACTCGCAATGACAATAATCAATTACTAAACCTTCATTGTACCGGAAACAGAGAGATTTAACAATAGCTGCTCGAAAATAAGCCTTTCATTGACGGCTGAATCAATCCAGCGCAGCGTCCTATAGCAATCGGCGATTTTTTCTGCGGCCTGTTCGGGGTCAAAACGTCCAGCTAACTTTTTCACCTGCTCTTGCTGGTCGAAGTTGATAAGAGCTCCTGCCGGTTCGATATTTAGTTTCATCACATCGCGGAAAACAGATATGATTATCTGGATGAGAGTTTTTTGGGCTCTTCGACTGATATCGGTTTTGCTGATGCTCTTGTCGAGGTTGCTCCAGGCAGCAGCGATTCTTTTACTTTCGCCCAAAAGCTCCTGAGCGAGGTCCAGAGCACCTGCTAATTCACATCTGACCAGAGAAGTTACCAGTTTTTTCTTTGTTTGGTAAAGATTTACACCAGCCGTGCCAGAGTCACGGCTCGGCAGGTCGGCAAGGGCAAGCTGTGCCCACTGGCAGGCCTGGCCTAAACTGCCCTGAGCCAGACGAGCAAAATAGCGTGCTTGCTCTTCTTCGAGGCCTGTTTCTTTTAGCTTATCGATTATTTCCCCTTCGGCTACAGGACCAAAACGGATTATCTGACATCTCGATTTGATAGTAGGTAAAAGGCGTTCCATGCGTGTGCACAGCAGGATAATGCAGCAATAGTGCGGCGGCTCTTCCAGTACCTTTAACAGACAATTCTGTGAGGCGGCGTTTAGCTTTTCAGCTTCGCTGACGACAAAGACTTTCCTTTGCGAGACGGTTGGCCTGGTCGGCACTTTTTCGATTAGAAATTCTCGAACAACATCTATCGGTAAGTCAACTGGCGTTTTCCTGTCTTTGCCCTGTTTTGTAAATTGAATCAATTCCTTATAAATGTGGTTGAAGTCCGGATGTGAGTCGGCCTCAGACAATCGGCAGGATTGGCACGAGCCACAGCTATCAGCAAATTGACCCAAGCTGGCTACTTGTTTTACCGCTGAGCCCGCTGAGTTTAATTTATAGTTTTTAGTTTTTAATTTTATATCTATTCCTTCCTCTGCGCTCTCGGCGTTCTCTGCGGTTACTTTTCTTACCGCCGATACGACCGGGTTATTGCAAAGCAGCAGCTTTGCCCATTCGCGGGCAGTTTTGAATTTACCGACGCCAGCCAGACTAGCAAAAATATATGCGTGCGGGACCTTATCTGAAGCAAAGGCCCGTTGCAAAATCGTAATCGCTCGGTCCTGACAGAATATATCTTTGAGTGACATAATTGTACCACGGCCATCCCCTCGACTACTTCGACTCCGCTCAGTATAAATTCGCCCGGGACAGGCTTGGCCGTGGTATCACGGGCTGCCCTTCGACTTCGCTCAGGGCGGTGAGCTTGTCGAACCGGAAGCCCGTGATACGTTTCCTTTAACT
>CAZUPG010000313.1:0-2127 GCA_964622085.1 uncultured Pirellulales bacterium
CTCCCGGCGGTGAAGGATTGTTTTTCAAGGATTTATGGAAAGGCGAGCCGAACGAAATAGTAGGGCCGGTAAGGGGCTTTTACCGCGATGGCCTCAAGTGGCGGATAGTTAAAATATTAGAAAAAAAGCCCGGCGAGGTGAAGGAATATTCAAGCGATATGAAAAACCGTGTTAAATGGAGGATGCAAGGTGAGCAAAAACAAGCAGCTCTCGCCAGATACCAAAAAGAGCTGCTGGAAAAATATCCGTACGAGATTTACGCAGATAGAATTAAAGACATAGACCCACTGAATATGCCATAAAGAACCCAAAGGACAGCCGAGTATAATGGCTTTTAGACAGAAGTTTATGCAACGAAAGCAAGCTATTAGGGATTATTATCTTCCAGCCAATGCAAAGCCATAAGCACGAAATCTTTGAAGTCTCGATGCTTGATACCTGTCATGTTGAGCCCTTCGCTCGAGGATAAACTCTGCGAAACATCTGGCCGTTGGATGATAGAAGACAGACAACGGATGATGGACGTCTGTTCTCGTCCCTCTTTGCACACTACGGTTGGCAACTCGGATTGCAGGGATCACCACAATTGAGCCACTCAGAAGCTAAAAGCGAAAAATCAAAAAAGTCCACAAAACAATCGTGGTTCAAGTCGTAGACAAGCGTACATACGTGTATTCTGAACACATCGTCACTTACGTCATTTACAGACGCATCATTAGCATCGCTGATGCGTACCAAGCATTGGTTCGAATCAACCATAGGTACCAGCCAGTCGTACGAGCAGGTGTTGGAGACGGTATTTGGGTCCACCGGAATCCAGTTCTGTCCGTTGTTGGCCGAATAATCCAGCAGGTAATCACCCGGACAGTTACCGTCACTTCTATAGTCTTCCCAGTTGATTGTATAGGTAGAGCCGGCCGGCAGTAACTCTCCACCATTAGGCACAAGTAGTAAAAGCAAACTGACGACTTTGAGCGTAGTCGAAGGAGGCCACAGACGTCGTCCCGAGCGCATTTATACTGAGCGTAGTCGAAGGAGGCCACAGACGCCGTCCCGAGCGCAGCCGAGGGAGAACACAGAGAAACGTAGGGTGGGCTTTAGCCCACCAATCCCTCGACTCCGCTCGGGATGGTGAGCCTGCCGAACCATTATGGAACGGTTGGGCAAGCCCCACCCTACTGCAAGATTTATGAAATATGCGGGTTAGTTGATTAGCGAATTGGATAATGGATACTTCCGCCTTCGCTATTCTACTTCGCCAGAGACTACGTAGAAACCAGCTTCATTGGACAAGCGATACTGGATGCCTGCCGCGGTGGGCTGGATACTGGATATTGGTTACTGCTGAGCGGGCGAGGTGAGTGGTTGGTATGGTTTTTGTGGGCGTTGGCCGAGAACGTTGGTCAGTGTTCCGAGTTTTTCGATTGTACACCGGATAGAATCGCCCGTCTGGAGGAAATCACCCGTTGCCATAGCGACGCCGGCAGGTGTGCCGGTGGCGATGACGTCAGCGGGCTCGAGTGTCATTATGTGACTTAAGAACGAAACGATATCGGCTATCGCGTAAATCATCTGCGAGGAGCTGGCCTTCTGGCGAACTTTGCCGTTGACGGTGAGCTGTATATCGAGATTCTGTACATCCTGAACTTTCTGCGGTGCCAGACCTCCATCTTATTTGGGTATTTCACAGCAAAAATACTTTATCAAAATTTTATGTCGAATTGAAGATTTCTATGAAGGAAGCTATATTGTCATTAAAAGAAAAATATAAACAATTGTTCATATACCGCTAATTTGGTAGAATAAGAACAATAGTATATACACACATGTTAGCGGCTATGTATCCTAAAATTGTGGAATATGGATACTTTAACAAACTTCAAATTGATAAATCATAATTGATTTGATTTTTAATAATTTCGATATTTGTTTAATTAACTAATTCTGAACTTAGGACCATAAATAATATGAGAACTATTTTTTCTTTGATTGTTTTTTCATTGATACTCTTTTCCCAATCTCTTTGCGCTCAACCAAATCAGAAAAACAGAGTAATTATCCTAACCGATATCGAAGCTGACCCGGACGATACACAATCTTTGGTTCGTTTACTTTTATATTCTAATG
>CAZUPG010000314.1:0-697 GCA_964622085.1 uncultured Pirellulales bacterium
CGGTTTTTCCCCGTCTCTTTAGCATCGATGGTCAGCAAATATCTCAGGGAGCTCTTGGTTGACAATATGAACCGTTATTTCACAGGTTTTAATCCGGATTTGAGGCCGACCGCAGGTTACTGGAAGGACGGCTTGCGTTTTATCGAGGACCTGAAAAAGAATGTCCCTCACGTTACGTTTGACAGCAGCCAGCTAATCCGCTGCCGATAGCTGACCGGGTATCACTTCGCAGTCGCCAAGGCAGCGGAGCGGTCGTCAACGAAATCGAAAAGCTTATCGAGGCCGGCGACCGTAAAGATGTATTTGGTCATAACGGCAACATTGCAGAGAATAAGCTGACGCTCATGCTCCTGCATCAGTTTGCGCAATATCATCAGATTGCTGATGCTTGAAGAAGTTAATATCTCAACTCTGAAAAAATCAATCACCACATCACAGTCGCTTTTGGTGCTGACGGTTTCGTTAAGATTTTTGAGCTCATTCTCTATTTGCGACGCATTAGATGGCAAATCAACGAAAAGAACATTTTTTGAGAAATTTTGAATCCCCATTTTAGCTGTCCCATTTAACCCAATATGATTTTCACGCTTTTCAAACATTATATTATCGGAATAGTTTTCAAACGACTTAAGCAAAAAAGCGATAAATTTAACCCTTCGGGGAAACGGTTTTTCTGAAGGCGCCCTTCCAGGAAGCC
>CAZUPG010000314.1:707-2081 GCA_964622085.1 uncultured Pirellulales bacterium
GTAAACAATCTGACAATAATCTTTCGAGGGAAGTTTCTGCAACTTGATATGGATTCGCGGAAAGCTCGCCTCGGGGCGAAGCTACGGGAAGCCACGGGCAGGCGAAGAAAGCAAACTTCTATTTATCCGCCGTAGGCGGATTTACTTGTAAAAGTAAAAAGGAGGTCACAGGTGCCAAACTTAAGGCCTGTATTGCTTGTTGAAGATGATATCGTCGATGCTATGACGGTCGAAAGGGCGTTAAAAGAGCTAAAAGTCAAAAACGAATTAGTTCGTACGACCAATGGCAAAAAGGCATTGGAATACTTAATAAATCTCGCCAATATAAAGCCGTGCGTTATCCTCCTCGATTTAAATATGCCCGAGATGAACGGCATTGAATTTCTGCAAATTATAAAAGCAGATGGCACACTGAAAAACATTCCAGTTGTAATGCTGGCCGCATCCAATGAAGAAAAAAACATTATTGAGACTTTTAACCTCGGTGTTGCCGGTTATATATTCAAACCTGTTGATGCTAAAAAGCTTGATGAATTCAAACCGATTAAACTATACTGGACAGTGGAACGGGAAAAAACTCTCCCCTTGGAAAGCTCTTCATAGCCAGAGTGCCCCACGACCATTGGGCAACTTAAAAGTTCCTATTCGCATACCCTCAAAACAGCAGCAGCGCGGAGTTTGGAATGTTTCAGCCGAATTAAAACTTCATTGGCCTCGGCCAATGCGAATTCCTCAATGGTGGGAACAATTGGGATTTGAGCGGCTAACGGCAGGAATTCCTCGGCATCTCGCCGGGTAACGTTAGCAACGCTTTTTATTTCTCTCTCAAGCCAGAGATACTTCGCGTAATCCAGTTTTGGCACGGCTGTCTCCTTGCGAATCGCATTTATAACTAATCGTCCTCCCTTGTCCAAAACCGCCAGCGCATCACGGACACACTCACCGGCCGGCGTAAAATCCATCACCTTGTCTAATTTGGTAGGGGGGTGGCCGCCAGAGCGTCCTGTCCAAACCGCGCCCAGACTTTTTGCCAATTCTGCGTGCTCGGCTGTTTTGCTGAAGACAAAGACCTCACTGTTCGGGAATTTGTATTTGATTATCTGGATTACGATGTGGGCGCAAGCTCCGAAGCCAAACAGGCCGATAGTTTGCCCATCAGTGATTTCAGCCAGTCGCAGGGTTCGGTATCCGATTATGCCGGCGCATAAAAGCGGCGCTGCCTGAGCATCGGAAAAACCTGCGGGAAGAGGATAAGCGAAATCCTCGGAGATAACCATATATTCTGCATAGCCGCCGTTGACGTCTTTGCCGGTCCACTCGGCCTGCTCACAGAGGTTTTCGCTGCCTCTTTGACAGAAATTGCACTTGCCACAA
>CAZUPG010000315.1:0-2076 GCA_964622085.1 uncultured Pirellulales bacterium
TCCAGAAGATTCAATTGATTCAGCAGACAATCAATGAGCAGATTCGCCCCGCCCTGCGGGCCCACGGCGGCAATATCGAGCTGATAGATGTTGAAGGCAATAAGGTCATTGTTGCATTTAGAGGAATGTGTGCGCAGTGTCGGCTGACAGAGTTTACAATGAAAGACGTCGTTGAGGCCAAGATGAGGGAGTTTGTCTCTGACAAACTTTACGTTGAGGAGGACAAGGACTCTGCCCAACAGCCGCACAACCATAGAGAATAAATTTATTTAGCCCCCAGTTTTACTGGGTGTTATTTAACCTGAGGTTTTACCGCAGGTTTTGACTAAAAAGTTATAAATCAGTGTAATCTGTGAAATCTGTGGCTAAAAATTAAAAGGAAAATGTATTTAGTGAAGACCATATACTTTGACAATAATGCCACAACAAAGGTTGCCGAAGAGGTTTTGCAAGAGATGAAGCCGTTTTTTTGTGACCTTTACGGCAATCCTTCCAGCATGCACACCTTTGGCGGACAAATCTCTCATAGAATTCGCAAGGCCCGCGAGCAGGTCTCGGCCTTACTTGGCTGTGACCCCAGCGAGATTATCTTTACAAGTTGCGGAACAGAATCTGATAATACCGCTATAAAAGGCACTCTTGCTGCATACCCGGATAAGCGCAAAGTCATAACCACCCGCGTTGAGCACCCCGCTGTTCTTTCCGTCTGTCGCGATTTGGAAAACCACGGCTACACAATTGTGGAACTGGCCATAGATAAAAAGGGACAGCTCGACCTGGCAGAGCTGGAGGAACAAATCGATGATGATACCGCTCTGGTTTCAATAATGTACGCAAACAATGAAACCGGCGTAATTTTTCCTATCGCTCAAATCGCTGAAATGATAGCCGATAAAGGAGTTGTATTTCACACTGATGCGGTACAGGCCGTTGGCAAGATTTCTTTGAATCTGTCGAAGAGTAATATCGATTTACTCAGTCTTTCAGGCCATAAATTGCATGGCCCGAAGGGAGTAGGTGCTCTTTACGTCAAAAAGGGCACGCGGCTCCCCCCATTTATGTTAGGAGGCCACCAGGAAGCGGGCAGAAGGGCCGGCACCGAAAATGCACCTGGCATCGTCGGACTCGGAAAGGCTTGCGAGCTCGCCGGGCAAAATATCGAAGAGGAAAATAACAAAGTAATATATTTGCGGGACAAACTCGAAAACGCCATTTTGGAAAATTGCCCCGATGCTCGTCTAAATGGCGACAGGGAAAATCGTCTGCCCAATACTACCAATATCAGCTTTGAGTTCATTGAGGGAGAGGCAATTTTGCTTATGCTGGACAAATACGGCATTTGTGCTTCCAGCGGTTCTGCCTGCACCTCTGGTTCACTGGAGCCAAGCCACGTCTTGCGCGCGATGGGTGTTCCTTTTACCGCCGCTCACGGCTCGATTCGTTTTAGCTTATCGAGATACAACACTGAGCAGGAGGTGGATTACACCATCGAAAAACTCCCCCCAATCATCAACCGCCTCCGCGAACTATCACCTTTCGTAGCCAAATAATAATGTCATTCCTGCGAAACCTGTCCTGAGCGAAGTCGAAGGAGCAGGAATCCATATTTATACCCTGCGTTCCACGCAGTGTTTTGTTTTGAACATTTGTATTTAGGTTATTTGAATCTTGACTGTCGTCAGACAAGTTTGTTTAGAATTTAGAGATTAGGATTCAGGATTCCTCATCGTCCTTCAACATTTAAGAAGTGTTTTTTCTTCAGTATAAGCAAAACAATGTACACAATCAGGCCGAAGCAGAACAATATAAGATAAAACCAGCTGATTTGCCATTTACCTTTATAGTAAAAATCACCTATAACTTCCAGGCACGTAAATGTAGCTATTATGACAAAAAAAGCCGTGTACTCTCTCTTGAGAACGGTTTTCAGAGAAAAACCCAAAGCAGATTTTTGCCGGTTCTTAAAACGCGGAAAAAACACAGGCGTTTTCTCCGCCCAGTCGTTAAATACCTGCCCGAACTTCTCTCGCAGAAAGTCTTCCTCTACAAAAATTATCCGCTCATAATACAAAAAGA
>CAZUPG010000316.1:0-2065 GCA_964622085.1 uncultured Pirellulales bacterium
CGTTGGCCATTCCGACTACTGCGTGAAGTGCTCCATACACATTTTCGATTTCCGGATGCTTATTTGCCTCTTCGATTACGCCTACCAAAGACGCATTTATCACCGCTGTCGGCCCGCCCGATTGCCCTACTACTGCGTTTGCCTTTGGTGCATCTGCCATTTTATACAATCTCCATTAAAATCTTGCCATTTATTAGATTTTATGAGGGGGTATTATACAGGCATAATTTTGGCGGGCAAGTATAAATTTATCTGATTTCAACTGGATTAGAAATTGAAAGAAAATACAGCCATTTGGAAAGAATTTTATGTTTGAGAACAGCTGAAGCGGCCCTGCCGTAAAGTTCCAGCTGCCGGCGATAGAGTTCGGCACGTTCGGCAACCTCTCCAGCAGTTATATTGTCGGTCTTAAAATCGATAATAACTAATCCCTGCGGTGTTTGGACTAACATATCAATTATCCCTTGAACAACAATTGGTTCGTTGCTCGTCGCTCGTCGCTCGTCGCTCGCAGCACTGAACTCAGAGCCAGCAAGGGCGAAGGTGAACGGCCATTCACGCCAGACGCTATTTTCGCTGTTAAGCACAATCCGGCCCAGCTCACTTTGGAAAAAGGCCAGAATCGATTCGGTGTCAACTCCAGCAGCTACAGCTTCGGTGATGGTATTATCGGTTAATAGTTTTTCTTTTATTTTTTCAATCGCCTCTTTATCTATGGTTTTAGACAAATCGAGCTGGGAAATTACAAGGTGTGTAGCTGTGCCGATTAGCTGGCCATCAACCAATTCAACTGAACCAGCGGGCAAAACCGTTTTGGGCCTTCGCTCCAACACCCCCGAATAATCGATTCTTATGTATTCGTCCTCTCGGTGTGTCAGCTGAGTTACTGATTGCTTGGCGGGCAAAACCACCGCATCGCCGTGCCTGTACCGCCAGCTTAACGACTTTTTAATTTGCGAAAGTAATTTTGATTCTTCTCGTTTTATGCCTGGTTTTTTTATAGCAAAAACAGGTTGGCCTAATTTGTTGCTTCTTAATGTATGGATATATTTAGAAAGTTGTTCAAGCTTAGCTCGCCCGTACACTTTCAAGTTAAATAATTTATCATCGTTCGCCTGCTCCGTAAGGCCGGTTTCAAAGGCATTGTGCAGACTCTTTTGGTCGCAAAGACCGTAGAGAATCCATTCCAGAGGACTTTGGCAATCGGCAAGCAGCCAGCCGGGAATGGATTCGCCTCTGAAAAACAATCCGTTTGAGATGACTTTGCCGCAATCGGTTTGCTTTTGTAAAGCGGTTAAAATGAGTCGGTCTCTGGCCCGAGTCGCTGCGACATAAAGGATTCGCATTTCTTCTGCAAGTGCTGTCGAAAGTTTTTCTTCTGCGATAACCTCGTGAGCAAGTGAACGGAGTTTGCT
This sequence comes from uncultured Pirellulales bacterium, assembly GCA_964622085.1. Classification (GTDB taxonomy): domain Bacteria; phylum Planctomycetota; class Phycisphaerae; order Sedimentisphaerales; family Anaerobacaceae; genus CAZBWE01. Next base: position 1,416 of record CAZUPG010000316.1, read on the forward strand.
GTTCGATTGACGGTCGATAATTTGCAGGCCGAGTGTGTAGTTGGCATCAGCAAGGCAGTCTGCGTAAATGTCTTTTTTGTTGAACTTGCTTTCCAGCTCGGCTAAAAAGACGACCGGAAATTCCAGGCCCTTACTTTTATGGATGCTTATAATGCGAACGGAGTTACCCGCTGATTCCGGCGGCTCAGCTGGCGACCAGTCCTGTCCTGTTTCCTGCAGCTTTTCAATAAACTCGACGAAGCGGGTCAGTGAAGCTATTCCGACACTGCTGGCAAAGCCCTCGAACTGGATTGCCCTGTCGTGCAGTTTTAATAGATTCGCTCTGCGTGCCTGGCCGTTCGGTAGTGCGGAAACAAATGATAGAAAGCCACTCTGGCGGTAAATCTGCCAGATTAAATCTGCGAGCTTTCCACGTCGTGCAGCGGTTCGCCAGTTTTCAATTTGCGAAAGTATTTCCTTTAACCTGCCGACAAGTTTTACATCGGGACCACTCTCACAGTACTGCACGACACAGGTATAGAAATTTTTGTTATGTTCGTTTGCAGCACTATGCAGTTTTATCCTGGTCAGTTCGGTGTCACTGACTTTGAAAAAAGGACCTCGCAATAAGGCAGCCAATTCGATGTCACGCTGAGGATTATCCAGTACTT
>CAZUPG010000317.1:0-2054 GCA_964622085.1 uncultured Pirellulales bacterium
CGACACGTGACTATAACATGGTTATGGCTGTTGCGACTATCGGTGGAGTTTTGAACCTGCTCGGCCTTTTATTTGGTGATATTGCTTATGCCATTGCCGACCCACGAATTAGTTTCGAAAGTGCTGTCTAACAAATTATGAGTAAGTACACACAGGATAAAACGAGTTGGGGTACATCTTATGGTGAGCTGGTTTGGCAAGAGTTTTCCAAGAGCTGGCTTTCCAAAATTTGCCTGAGTTTTATTGTTTTTTTGTTTGTACTTGCTATTTTTGCGCCGTTTCTTGCCAATGACAAGCCATTTGTGATACGCATTGATGGACGGTTACATTTTCCTATCTTCAGAAATTTGCAGCCGAACGATTATTGCGTTTTTCTTGCGGCAGTCATCGGGTGTTTGCAGGTGCTGCTAATCGGACGTAACCGCAGATGCATCGACCCATCTATTCGAGGTGCAGTGCTGTGGCGTCAGATTCGTATAAATTGCTCAGTAGTTCTCGTAGGAATTATATTGCTGCTGATTTTTATTCCCCGAAGACTTGATGCTACTGATTACAAAGCATTGGTAGTTTCAGGTAAGGCAACAGATGCAGTTTTTGCTCCGATACCTTATGGCTACGGCCGTACGGACCTGAAGCTGCGTGAGCAGCCGCCCAATAGCCAGCACTGGCTGGGAACCGATGATGTCGGCTCAGACGTGCTATGCAGGTTGATACATGGTAGCAGGATATCACTCTCAGTAGGATTCGTAGCGGTCGGAATCTCCGCAATTATAGGCGTTGTTGTTGGGGCGATTTTAGGTTATTTTGGTGGAAAGGTGGATTTTGTTGGGATGCGAATCGTAGAGATAATGATGGCCATTCCGGCTTTCTTTCTCATTATCACAATTGTGGCATTTTTCCCGCGGTCTCTATTAAATATTATGATAATTATAGGTATTACAAGCTGGACGAGGGATGCTCGTTTTATCCGGGCGGAATTTTTCAAGTTGCGAAAACAGGATTTCGTCCAGGCGGCGGTGTCGCTGGGATTGCCTTTGCGGAGCATTCTTTTCAGGCATATGCTGCCAAACGGTATTGCCCCGGTACTGGTCAATGCTACGTTTGGAATTGCGGGGGCAATATTTATTGAAGCAGCCCTTAGTTTTCTCGGCTTCGGTGTTGCGCCACCAACGCCAAGCTGGGGACAAATGCTCAGCTTAGGCGTCAGTACCACTGGAAGGTTTCTTTGGTGGCTGTCCCTTTTTCCGGGACTTGCAATATTTCTCACAGTCCTGGCATATAATCTCGTGGGTGAGGCATTGCGAGATGCGATTGACCCGAGGCTGAGAATTCAATAAAGGACTAACCGCAGAGAAAGAAATTAAAAAAGGATAATTAGACGCAGATTACGCTGATTAACCCCGTTAGATAAGTTTCTATCTAACGGGGTTAACGCAGATTTTTAGTTATAATTTTATATCAGCGAAATCAGCGTCGAAAAATTGAAACAAAGCTCTGCGGCAAAAAAATAATAAGACGTAAAGCGTATCTGCTGAAGCAATATAGCAAACAATGGATAACGATGGAACATTGTTGTTGGTAAAGGGCCTTTCGACACACTTCTTTGCTGAAAAGGGTGTTATTAAGGCGGTGCAGGACGTGGGCTTTTCAATAAAGAAAGGCAGGATGTTTGCACTCGTTGGTGAAAGTGGATGCGGCAAGAGCGTAACGGCGCTATCAATTATGCGATTGGTCCCGGAACCACAAGGTAAAATCATTGAGGGTGAAATAATTTTTGAGGGCAAGAATCTGTTGGTGTTTAGCGAGAAACAGATGCGGCGAGTTCGTGGCAATGAAATAGCTATGGTTTTTCAGGAGCCGATGACCAGTCTCAATCCGGTTTACACGATAGGCAACCAGATAGTTGAGGCCATAATGCTTCATCAGAAAAAAAGCTCGGGCGAGGCATGGGCGGATGCGGTAGATATGCTACAGAAAGTTGGTATCACTGACGCGGCGCAGCGGGCTGTCGAATATCCTCATCAGCTCTCCGGAGGTATGCAGCAGCGGGTAAT
>CAZUPG010000318.1:0-2049 GCA_964622085.1 uncultured Pirellulales bacterium
TTGGCAAGCAATTCATCGCTGACAAAATTGGGCACTCTCGGCTCTTCGTGCATTTCTCTGCCGATGCCGTGACCAACAAAATCTTTTACTATTGAAAAGCCAGCCGATTCAGCGCAATCCTGCATTTTTGCAGCTACCTGGCTCCATTTAACATTCGGCTGCGCCTCTGCTATAGCTATATCGAGGGTACGCTTTGTTATATCTAAAAGTAATCGTTTATCCTCAGAAATCTTTCCTATAGCAAACGTAACAGTTGCATCTCCACAATAACCGCTGACTCTAGCGCCAAAATCGACACTCAAGATGTCGCCGTCTTTGAGTTTTGTATTGTCTGAAGGAATCCCGTGAACAACCTGCTCATTTATCGAGGCGCAAATTGCGCCAGGAAACGGGATTCGAGACGCTGGGTTGCGCACGCCTTTAAACAAAACCTGAGCCCCGGAATCAGCAGCCATTTGCAAGGCCACAGCATCCAGATAGCCGGTAGTTACCCCCGGCTTCGCAATCTTCTGCAGTTTTGAAAGAACATCGGCTACAAAAGCGCCTGCTTTGCGGATTAGCTCAATTTCTCTTCGGCTGCGAAGTGTTATAGCCATTTATCAATCGACATTGGTTAAGCGAGAATATTCAACTTCCCGAATAACAAATTTTTTACCTCTTCTACATCTTTGTTGGCATCGATATCATAAACAATATTTTTGCCCCTATAGTAATCCACCACCGGCTTTGTCTGCTGATAGTAGTTTTTAACCCGATGCGCCACAACTTCAATAGTGTCATCGGGTCGGTGGACGAGTTTAGTGCTATCATTATCACATAGGCCTTCAACTTTCGGTTTTAGGTTCTCAATATGGTAAACCGCGCCACATTGAGGACAGCTTCTCCTGCCGGTTATTCTCTGAACCACCACCTCGTCATCGACCTTTAAGTTCACAACGGCATCTATTTTTTGCCGCCTACGAACCAATGACTTATCAAGCTCGACTGCTTGATTAACGGTTCTCGGGAAACCATCAAGTATAAACCCGGTCTCAGGGGCTTTTTTTGTCACATCAATCATCATCTCAACTATTATCTCATCCGGCACAAGCCCGCCTGAATCCATATAGCTTTGGGCTGTTTTGCCCAGTTCAGTGCCCGAAGCTCTTTGCTCCCGCAGGATATCTCCACTGGATAAATGCAGCAGGCCATACTGGGCAACAATACGTTTACACTGGGTTCCTTTGCCAGCACCGGGGGCGCCCAGTAAAACAATCCTCATGAATAAGCTCCTTTTATCCTACCTGTTGAGCTGAAGCCCTCGTAGCTGCGCATCAAGAGATTGGCTTCTATTTTCTGAACCAGGTCAAGTGAGACACTGACAACTATTAATAAACCTGTGCCGCCTAAAAATGCCGCTACTCGCCAATCAATTCCCAGTAGTATCGAAACCAGCGATGGCACAACAGCAATTATCGCTAAGAATGAAGCTCCAAAATAAGTGATTCTTGTCATAACCGTTTCCAGATATTCAGCGGTTCTACGTCCTGGGCGAAGGCCGGGGATGAAAGCCCCTGAATCCCGCAAGTTTTTGGCCATTTCCTTCGGCTGGAACTGCACTGTTACCCAAAAATAAGTGAATAAAAATATCAATAACATATACAAGACATTGTACGTATAAGAACGGTAAGCTAAAGCATCTCTTAAGGTCTGGAGAACTGCCGAATCAGGCCACGCTCCATACAATCTGTCAATTATAATTGGTGGAAACATCATAAAGGATGAAGCGAAAATTAACGGCATTACTCCACCGTGATTGACGCGAAGAGGCAGATAATGTCTCTGGCCACCATACATTCTACGCCCTCGCATCTGCTTGGCCTGTTGAATCGGTATTCGACGCTGGCCCTGAGTTATTAATATGGCACCGGCAACAACGAATACAAACGCTGCTATGAGGAACAATATCTTTGCAGGGCCATACTTGTCAGGTGAAGCTACCACCGTAAAATCAGTCTGCTGCCAAACCTCTCTAATCGCCCAGGGCATACGAGATAAAATGCCGGCCAT
>CAZUPG010000319.1:0-2046 GCA_964622085.1 uncultured Pirellulales bacterium
GTTTGAGCTTGATTAACCGTACGCCTTGTGTATTTCTGCCAATCGAGCGGATTTCATCGAGGCCGGTTCGAATAATCATCCCATTTGCGGTTATCAACATTAAATCATCGTTGCTCTGAACCGCCTCGAGAGCAACTACCTTGCCAGTGCGAGCGGTTGTTTTTATGTTTTTAAGGCCCACTCCGCCCCGGCTTTGTGGCCGGTAGTTGTCAAGGCCCGTCCGTTTACCATATCCATTCTCACATACTGTAAATAGAGATGCTCTCTCTTCTACAATCACCATACCAACCACGCCATCGCCGGAACGAAGATTGATGCCTTTAACACCCCGCGAGGCACGTCCCATTGAACGAACCTGACTCTCATCAAAGCGTATCGTCATACCATCACGCGTGCCGAGCACGATATGGTCGGTCCCTGTGGTCATTACAACTCCAATCAGGTTATCGTTAGGGTCGAGATTAATAGCAATAACACCGGTCGATCTCGGATTGCCGTAAGCCGACAACTTCGTCTTTTTCACAATGCCGTTTTTTGTGGCCATAACGAGCTGCCGCTGATGCTTTTCGTCTTCATCATTGAAACTGCTGACATTGATTATTGACGCAATCTGCTGATTTGTGAGTTTGAGCAAATTGACGATATTTCTGCCTTTGCTTTGTCTGGACATACTTGGGATATCATAGACCTTCAGCCAGTAGCATTTGCCGCGATTAGTAAAAATAAGCAGATAATCATGCGTAGAAGCGACAAAGAGGTGCTTTATAAAATCACCTTCTTTCGTATCTGAACCGATGATTCCTCTGCCACCTCGCCCCTGCCTGCGATATGTATCAATCGGCATTCTCTTAACGTATCCGCTGTGGCTGACTGTAACGATAACTTCCTCTTCGGCTATCAAATCCTCGACATCCAGCTGCTCAACTTCGGCTGCGATTTTTGTTCGCCTTTTGTCACCATATTTTTCTTTTATTTCGTAGATGTCCTCACGAATGACATCCATCAGGATATTCTCATTGGCCAATATTGCTTCAAAACCTTCTATTTGCTCGGTAATGTTGGCGTATTCTTTGGCGAGCTTTTCCATTTCCAGGCCGGTCAATCTTTGCAGCTGCATCGTTAAAATCGCATCAGCCTGCGGACCGGTCAGGAAATGTTTGCCTTTGGTTTTGGCCTTAACAAAGGCCTTCGGCAAAATTTTCTTCAGCGTAGCTGCCTCAGCTAATTGCAGCGGCTTTTTCATCAGGTTCAGCTTTGCTGTTGGTGTATCGGGTGACTTTTTTATCAGCTCAATGATTTCATCAATGTCACTAACAGCTAAAATAAGCCCTTCGAGAATGTGAGCTCTGTTTCTGCATCTTTTTCACAGGTTTCTGCTTCGCCTGCGGACGACGCTCTTGCGATGGTCGATGAAGCAATTAAGCATCTGTTTGATATTCAGCGTTTCGGGCCTGTTATTAACCAGCGCAATATTGGCAATAGCAAAGGTGCTCTGCAGATAGGTGTAACGGTACAGCTTGTTCGATACAACCTCGGCATCGGTGTCTCTCTTTAAGTCCACGACAATCCGTAATCCATGGCGGTCTGATTCATCCCTGACGTCGGCAATTTCACTAATTGTACCCTTTTGAACACAATCTGCGATCTTGGTGACAATCGTGGTCTTAACGACCATATAGGGTATTTCGGTTATGATTATCCTCTGCCGTCCTCTTTTGCCTGTTTCGATGTCCACTTTGCTTCGGACAGTCAAATGACCTTTACCGGTAGTGTAGGCATCTACAATACCTTTTTTGCCGCAGATATTGGCGCCTGTTGGGAAGTCAGGCCCTGGCAGGCACTTGATAATATCCTTGAATCCACAGTTGGGGTCTTCAATAAGCAGTAGCAGTGCATTACAAACTTCAGCAACATTATGTGGCGGAATATTAGTAGCCATTCCGACGGCAATTCCAGTCGAGCCGTTGACTAAAAGATTCGGAAACTTTGAGGGCAAAACAGTCGGCTCAGTGCGGGTCTCATCATAGTTCGGCACAAAATCCACGG
>CAZUPG010000320.1:0-2029 GCA_964622085.1 uncultured Pirellulales bacterium
TTATTATAAATAAAGTGGTTACGACTATTACTGCCAACGAATCGGTCAGTTTGAGCATATAAGTTGATAACATTCCCGGCAACACTCCTACCGTCCAGACGCACAACAACTGCTTAGAACACGGTGACAGCCACGCCTGCAATAAATATTTTCCATATTTTCGTAGTCAGCCCCCTTTCTTATTCATTCTTATTTGTGTGTCAATTCGTTTATCGTCAGATACCATCTACCTTGAAGGAACCGAAAAATTGCGGACAATTTTTGTTAAGAACTCTTTTCGATTCACCTACGGCCATAACCTGATATAGACGGGTGCCGATTAAAATAATTCTTGTTTTGATTGTTGCTTCTTCTGGCACTTTAATTTCAAGCTCTCTGCCAGGGTTGCCGTGAAAATCCAGCACTTTTTCATTTTCCAAAATGCCATTGACATTTCGCACTGCACCATCCCGGGCACCATCTAACATCTTTTCGATATCAGCATTTTCAAACATCGTCGGCGGATAATCCACATATCCGACTAAAAAATCTATCTGTTCAGAGCCGGCGCTATACATAATAAAATAAAGTGTTCCGATAGGAGTATCTACCTTTTGTAGTTTTCTTTCCGGCTCATCAGGCAATAAAACTGAGAAACGCCCTTCTTCGCTGTGGTACGGCTCAAATCCTTTTAGCTTGTCGCCTCCGCGTATAAAATAAAAGATGCTTGAAACAACAACAAAACCGATTGCAAAACCAACGATATTCTTTAAGAATTTCATATCGTTTTATCCTTCGCGAAGCACATATCGCTTAGTAAATGCGTTAATGCGACATTGGGTTTATACGTTAATGTCCCTGCTTATCAAGCATCAACTATCCAGTATCAAGCATCCAATCACTAATTCTCTAATTCACTAATCTCTGCTCTTTGTCTTCTCTTTTACATAAAAGACCGGTTAAGCACAACTGTGACCACGTCTCCATAGTATCTCGGACTTTTTGCAGCTCATCGATTGTCTTAAAATCCATTTGGGTAATCATCTGTTCTCGCTTGCTGACCTTTGGTGCATCCAGATTCCAGAGGTGGACTATTCCAAGGTGCACGCTTCCGACCTCGTTGGATTCGTCATTAAGCAGGGCAACGACTCGGCCGGTATGGCTCGTTTCTACGGATACTTCCTCCGCCACTTCACGTTCAACAGCGGCAAGGTAGGTTTCATAGAAATCGGTATTGAATAAGGGCAAATCATCACGGGGGTTTATATGGCCACCTATACCGATAGACCGCAGCCCTGTAAGGCGGTTCTCACCCGCTCGTCTTCCCCTGACATAGCTAAGGTACTTACCGTCATAAGCCATAATCACGTATGGAATGATTTGCTTATAGGAGGGGTCAGCTTCGGCTTGCGACCTCGATATGAATCGGGGGACGCCCGAAGCGAAAATTTTGCTCATATATCGCTCTACGTCGAATACCAGCCCGTTAAACATCCCTACCTGTTCAAAAACCTTTCGCTCAATAACTAATATCTGTTCTTCAGCCATCCAGTTCCTTTACCAAATATCTACTCACAACCATCCGCATTATATTTGCTTTTTTGATTTTGTCATTCGAATTTATTTCGCCTGCCTGCCACTTGCCCACCATTCGTCTGGCGGGACACGGAATCCATATTTACCCTGCCTTTGCCGGTATTTATCCTTAATATGCAAGCTTATATAGCCGATAATTATATCGGGCCTCGGAGGGTCCGGAAACATTCCACGGATGAGGAGATTATATTTCCTAATATTTGAAACTATGCAGGTTTTGTAACAAGATCAATCTTACATTGGTTATGCTTGGTCAAATCAGGTTTCAAACCTGTACAAACCGGGAAGAGAGTAGTGATAAAGAAAGCCAAAAACGGAAAAACAAATAACCATACAGTGCAACTTACCCGCACGGTAAAGAACGGTGAGAAAGGCAACGGAGTTTCTCGGACCGGACTATACTGGCCGGAAAAGAGGAGCGAGGTGGATAGGGTCAAACTGCCGTTTCAAACCG
>CAZUPG010000321.1:0-2018 GCA_964622085.1 uncultured Pirellulales bacterium
CTTCAGCCGCTGCCCTTGTTGCGTGCAGCGCATCATCCAGCAGGTCTTTGCGTTCTTTCATTTCCGTTTCAGTTGCGGCTCCGGCCTTGATGACAGCTACACCGCCGGTCAGTTTTGCCAGGCGTTCCTGCAGTTTCTCACGGTCATAGCTGCTGGTCGTCTTTTCGATTTGATTGCGGAGCTGGTCGCATCGAGCAGTAATATCCTTCTTTTTGCCAGCCCCTTCGATTATTGTGGTTGTGTCCTTATCTATAACGACCTTCTTGGCCTGGCCTAATTGTGATAGCTCAATACTTTCGAGCTTTATACCCAAATCTTCAGTGATTACCTGCCCACCGGTCAGGATACCTATATCAGCCAACATTGCTTTTCTGCGGTCGCCGAAGCCGGATGCTTTGACGGCACAGCACTTTAACACGCCTTGCAGACGATTAATCACCAGTGCCGCCAGTGCCTCGCCTTCGACGTCTTCGGCAATAATCAAAATCGGCCTTGCAACCTGAGCCACCTTTTCCAGCGGGACAAGCTCGCGGATATTAGATATCTTCTTTTCGTGCAGCAGAATATAGACATCTTCAAAAATCGCCTCCTGGGTTTCTGCATTAGTCATAAAGTAAGGCGATATATATCCCTTATCGAATTGCATACCTTCGACCACTTCCAGCTCACTTTGCATCCCCTTGCCTTCTTCGACCTCGATAACGCCTTCTCTGCCGACCTTATCCATCGCATCAGCTAAAAGCTCACCGACTATTGGGTCATTGTTTGCACTTATGGTTGCCACTTTTGCGATATCGCTATGGCCTTTTACCGGAACACTGGCCGATTTGATAAATTTAGTAACAACACCAGCGGCCTTGTTGATTCCTCGCTGAATAGCCATCGGGTTTGCGCCGACGGTTACGTGTTTCAAGCCCTCGAAATAAATCGCTTCTGCGAGGACCGTCGATGTTGTCGTCCCATCGCCGACCTCGTCTGACGTCTTGCTGGCAACCTCATTGACCATTTTTGCGCCCATATTTCTGAACGGTTCAGGCAGCTCGATTTCCTTGCTGACTGATACGCCATCTTTTGTTATCTTTGGCGAACCCCAGCTCTTGTGCAGAATAACGTTTTTGCCGGTCGGCCCAAGTGTCACTTTGACCACATTAGCCAATTGTGCCAAACCCTCTTTAAGGTGTGTTCGTGCCACGTCGTTAAACATTAATTGTTTTGCCATTTCTGTTACCTCTTTTCTATCTTTTTGCCACAGATTACACTGATTTATTCTTTTGTTTTTTTGCCACAGAGAGCACAGAGCTCACAGAGATTTTATTTCTTATTGGTGGGCTAAAGCCCACCCTACAGTGGTTTTTAGACGGGATTAACAGGATTTGTTTTTTTATTCTTGTTTATCCTGTGAATCCTGTTTGCTAAATTTGTGCCTTTGTGTCTTCGTGGCTAAATTTTTAACTTTCTACAATTCCCAGAATATCATCTTCTCTAAGAATTACGTATTTTTCACCGTTGATTTCCACCTCGCTTCCCATATATTTCCCGTAGATAACCTTGTCGTTTTTCTTTACAGATATCTTGTTTCTTTTGCCGCTATCGAGCAGCTTTCCCGGCCCGACAGCTATGATTTTTCCAATTTGTGGTTTTTCTTTTGCAGTATCGGGCAGAATGATGCCACCTGTGGTTTTCTCTTCTGCTTCTGACTGTTTTATTACCACTCTATCATCTAAAGGTATAAGTTTCATAACTCACTCCTTAACTATTTTGGTTTACTTCTTATCTCTGATTTCCGACTTCTGATTTCTGACCCCTCGACTGCGCTCCCTTCGACAACGCTCAGGGCAGGCGGGGCAGGCTTCTTAATTTCAAATTACATCATACCCATACCACCACCCATACCACCGCCATAGCCGCCCATGCCTCCCGGTGGCATACCGCCGGGTGGCATCTCCTCTTTTCCCTTTGGTTTTTCGGTAACAAGGCAATCGGTGGTCAACAGTAAGCCGGCTATGCTTACCGCATTT
>CAZUPG010000322.1:0-2014 GCA_964622085.1 uncultured Pirellulales bacterium
AGCTGTCGTTGATGGCAAGGTCCGCAGGATTAAGGTCTCAGCCAAGGCCATTCGTATGGGACTTGTCCAAAAACCGCCAAAGCGTAATTATAAACCGGCTGAGAAAGCAACCGGCTAAAATTTTCTTGGGTATGAGCTGTTTACAGCGAGGCGGGTTCTGCCTCGCTTTTTGTTTAGACAGGACGTTGCTTTTATAAGGCAGAGCAAATGAAAAATAGATATTACTTAGCTTGTTTATTGTTATGGTTATTGGTTGGTCCTTGTATCAGTTTTGGTGCCGAGTTAACGATAAGCGTCAGGTATCCTGATAAAACGCCAGCGAAAGGTGTCAAAGTTCAGCAATTACAACTGGAACGACCATGCTGCACCAGTTATCTTTTAGGTGCTACAGATGAAAAGGGCGAGATCAAAGCGAAATTTGAAGAAGAAAAGTCGAGTTACGAAAATCTGCATGGCTATGGAGTCTATAGATATATCGTCATGCCAGAAAATTATAGATGGGAGGTCTCAGATTTATTTTACTGGAATAAATATCCGTGGAGTGAAAAAGTCCTTCACATGACAGGTGTTTGGCCATATGGAGATTACAAAAAGCGCATGTCCAGACCAAAAACCAACTGGTTGATAGGGAAGCTGGTACAGCTTAAAAGGGACAGCCAGATTAGATGGGAAGTTAATCTAAACAGAGGTAGAAATGTTGAAGTAGCAGTTCTGGACCAATTTAATGAACCGCTGAGAAACAAAAAGCTCTCTGTCTCGCTCGATTTGGAAGCTTTGAGTCATACTGGGCTTGGCGGGGAAATCCCCATGTACAAAGTGCGGACAGATGGTAATGGGCGTTTCGATATTGCCAATGCAGGGATATTTTTTTATAGTTTTGAGCTTCAAGATCATAGATATTGTGCACCAGATGTTAGTTTTTGTACGGGTATAGCACGCAATAAGTTTGAGCAGGACAAAGAAACGCTGGTTTATTATAAATGTATCGGAAAAAGTGTTACTTTTGTTGTGACTGATAAAAAGACGGGAAATCCTATCCCCGAAGCCCAAATTTTCGTGGTGAAGTTGTTTCCAACCTGTAGACAGGGCGGTCCTTTTGGGTATACCGATATCAATGGGGAGTATATAAGTAGGAAGTTTTATACAGAGCATGCGGTCCAGTTTGGGGTTGCTAAAGAAGGATATGAACCTTGGATTAAGGACATCGAAGAGTTCATTCCAGGTAAAATGTATATTGTTTCATTAGAGCCTAAAAGCAAACAAGAATTAACTGAGTCGTCTTGTAATCAGCACATTTGTGGTTCAAGAAATGAAGAAAAAGATTGACAAGGAACAGGCAAAGAAAGTTGCAAAGCTTTCTCGTCTGCAGTTATCCGAAGACGAAGTCGAGGAATTTACTCACCAGCTAAGTGCAGTCCTTGACTATATGGATAAACTCAACGAACTTGATACTACCAATGTTGAACCGCTCGCACATTGTTTGCCAATTACAAATGTTTTCCGTGAAGATTGTGTTAAGGAATCGCTTGGGACAGAAAAGACATTGGCAAATGCACCACAGCGTGATGGAGATTTCTTCAAAGTGCCGAAAATACTCGATGATAGTTCGGGTGCATAATTCATAAAAGCAGAGCCGCGACCGCTTGCCCGTCGTAGCCTCGGCGTAGTCGGGTCAGGGAGCGGTAAGGTATTTATACGATGCAAGAGCTAAGCGCCAAACAACTACATGACCAGATTGTAGCTGGGCAAATCAAAAGTGTCGAGGCGACGCAAGCGGTGTTTGCGCGTATAGAAAAATATGAGCCTATGCTCGGCGCCTACATCAGCACATTCAAAGAACAAGCCCTGTCTAAAGCCAGGCATATCGACAACAAAATTGCTGCTGGTGAGTCGGTAGGCCAACTGGCGGGAGTACCCGTTGCCATAAAAGACAATATGTGCACCACATTCGGCGCTACCACCTGTGCCTCGAAGATACTGGAGAATTTCCACGCACCTTATAATGCTACTGTTG
>CAZUPG010000323.1:0-1998 GCA_964622085.1 uncultured Pirellulales bacterium
ATTGGCCGCACGGGTCATTTCCAGAACCTGCTCGAAGTCAAAGCCAAAATGGTTATATACGTTCAGGCCACTTAAAACACACCACGCCCGGATGATGTTTGAATAGCGAGCTACAACTTTTGAGGCAAATTGATACGCAGTATCGCGAATCTTTTCAAAGCCGGCTCTGCTCCTTAGGAGCCACTCGGGCAGATATTCCTTCGAGAAACAGAGCAATGGGCCTACACCGAATGTCAGCTTCTTTTCAGCAAGGGCTTCGATACAAACATCAAGCGTTGAAAAATCGTAGCTGCCTTTATGAGGTTCTATTAGCGCCCAGTTTATTGGTATTGTTACAGAACCAAACAGCTCCAGCAGCTTCTCAACATATTCAGGATTATCAATTTGCATAGGGTCTATTCTGCAACCAAGGCATCCTCGGCCGAAGCCGTGGGTCTTGCTCCTTGCTTCGAAAAGAGAGTCTGCCTGTTTTATTGCCAGGTCTTCAGAAAAAACTATAGCTTTTTTGAGCGATTCGTCTGCCAGTTTTGAGGCCAGCGGCGGGTCTTTTATGTTCTGAATTGCCTGAGTAAACAGAACCTGAGCCCGTTTAGAGATATCTTTCAAGCCTTCTAATTGGTCGAAAAATGACCAGTCCTCTCGCTTGTTGACGATTTGCATTAGTTTTGCCCGTGCTATCTCAACGTTTAGATTGTATGGGCTTTCCCTTTCGGGCAGGCAGGTTGTCGGTAAAAGGATTTTTCCAAAACCATCAATAGGCCACAGTAACGCCAGTCCTGCTGTCTCCAGATTTGGTTTTTCACACCCTAAAAGTGCGTTTTTGAACGCAAATTTAGCCCGGCGGATACCAACTCCATCTGTTCCGAACAGATAAGCACCACATAGTGTAAATTTATCAACAACTTTGCCGTTTTTAAAAATCTGGAATTTCACTTTTTCTGTAGTCTGTTAGCTTAGGAAAACAGCATTCCCGCTGCGGCGCCTGTCGCGACGAGCCGCAGACACGGCGGGCATCACGACAAGTAACGTTTCAATATCAATTTATGTGCTAATTAGTTCCTGTTGCGGAAACGACGTTTTGTCATTCCTGCGCAAGCAGGAATCCGGTTTTTTCGTCGTAGACCCCTGCTTCCACAGGGGTGACATCGTCGGTTTTTGCTTTCCGCAACAGATACTGATTATATCAATTGTCCCCGTAAACACAAACAAAACTTCAAAGGATATTTTGACGCAGATTTCGCTGAAAGATAAAAATTCATAAAATATCTGCGTTAACCCCGTTAGATAGAAACTTATCTAACGGGGTTAATCAGCGTAATCAGCGTCTAATAAATTGATACTGATTAAATATAAAGGTACGATGGGCAAGCAATAACAGGTGTGTGAAACAAAGTCAATTTGAGGGTGTCTCGCTGCGGCCGTATACGCTGTAGTGCTTCATTTGAAGTTCGCGAAGTAGGTTGTTCTTTTCGGTAAGGTTGGCTATCATACCGACTTGATTGAGTAGCATCTCAATCAGACCGATGTTTATCAATGTGGACTCAGGAGTATACTGTGGCAAGGCAATAAGTACGTAGCCACAGTTAGTCCGGTCGGTAGCCAATTGTGCTGCAATAATGCTGCAATCGTTTAGCTGGGTTATAACCGGCTCATCACCGTCATCAATTGTATCACAAAGCTCTTTTAAGAATGACTCATTGATATTTAACTGTGAAAATTTTTCGGGGTTGCTTGGCCAGCAGTTGCCCTGCCTATCGATAATTGCCATAGTTGGTCCCTGCTCGGGCAGAATGTCAGAGAACTGGCGTGCAATCTGCTCATTTAGCACAGAGCTGGGTGTGAATAGCGAGTCGTACATGCCCATTCGGTCAGGTCCTTATTTGCTTTTAGTTAGAATAATGTTACCAGCAAAGACTCTCGTTCTACGTAGTGATTCAACTTTCGTAGTTCGTCCTTCGCAGCGGCACTGCTGCGGAGAATGGATACTACGGAGAATGG
>CAZUPG010000324.1:0-1971 GCA_964622085.1 uncultured Pirellulales bacterium
AACGATTGCCCACCTGGAAATAATGGGTTCTCTTCAACCGCTTTCTTGCGGCACAGGCGGAGGTAGCCACGCAGTATATAAAAGGCCTGTGAAAACAGGCCTTTTTGTTTTCGTGACGAACCATAAATTTTACGGATTGTATAAGTTCTATCGATTGTGCGGCTTTTTACCCCGTTAGAAGGAAAGCCCCGTCCTTTCCGCTGTGGCGCATCGCGACGAGTGGACAGGATTGCCAGCCCACCGTTTGGCGGAGCAAAAAATACATAGCGAGGGCTTGCCTCCGTTAGAAATAATTTTTCTAACGAGGTGAAGGTTTACCCACCATAGGCGGGTAAAAAGCCACACCCTCGCTTTCTAACGGAGTTTACTGCAACAGCAGTAATATCAAAGACTTGGATAGCGCCTCAGCGCCTATTATACTCACAATGAAAGTGATGATTGCCTTTACTCCTTTTATATTGCAGGATACCGCATAGGCCCGATACATTAACGCGACCATCCAGATCGCCATAAAAATGACCACAATTATAGCGAATCCAAATATGAACATATCTGAAACATTGACCGCCAAGCTAATACCCGTTGTAAATTTAGCCATTAGATATGCACCAGCTCTTCGATTGGCCTCGGGGAGCATCGCCACCGCAACAAGTAAATATGGCCAGCGAGCCAATGCCTGAGTTGCGAAAACATCTATCATTCGTAGTGAAGAAGACGACACAATCAAAGCAAAGAAAAAAAGCGGTACTGCCAAAGATAACCAATCTATGATGCCTTCGGCAAAGAAATACCATAATGGAGCTTCCATGCCCGTATGTACATCCAGGAGACCATCGAAATGCGTATTGCCGAGCGACCCAATAAATCCGCTTATCAACATAATCCCTAAGCCCAATAGCAAGGCCTTATAGCCAGCCACAAATCTAAAAGGATTAAACAGCCATTGACTAATGCTTCCGCCAGACATATTTTTGCCACTCTCTTTGATTTTGTTCACGGGTTTTCCTTTCCACTATTTTCTTTGCTATTCTCAGCTCGTTTGATGCGTTCGATAATCTCATCAAGACGATTACGAACCGTCGGGTAGCTCAATCTAAGAAGCCGGGCCATCTCCTTCAGTGAGCCGCTTGATTTTATAAACTCGAGTGTAAACAGCTGGTCTTCCGGCGACAGTCTTGTTAGTATCGGCAACTCATATTCGCCCTGGATTTCGGTTTGGCATTGTTCGCAAATAAGACTCTTGGCCTTGAGTTGACTATTGCACGCCGGGCATACTGTTGGTAATAACTTCATAACTGGCTAACCTCTCGTAAAAAAACTTTTGGCTTAGTAACACTCAACATGACCGAATAACCATCCTTTGTCGGTATATAAATAACTTGTGCCTTATTAGTCAAAAACAGGAGTGCCTTCTCTTTGTTTTTCAATCTGAACCATCCTTCAAGATAACCGGGAAGCCCAACGCCGTTGGTTCTTATTCTGGGCCTGTACACAGTATCATCAAGCAGATTTATTATTCTTGCATCTGGTGCAACTAATGATTTTTTGTCGATGCTTCTTCCGTACAAGGCTCCTTTTATTCTGAGCCCCTCATCAGTGATAACAAACTTTGTATTTCGTGCCGAAAAGCCGAAATAGATAAATATAGCCCCGATAGCTATTATCAATACCATGAATAACAGTTCAACGAAAACGATTCGATTGAATGGTTTGATATGATAAGCGAACGAAAACGTCAGTGCGATAAAAGGTATAAGCATTATTAGAAAGATTCCCGATATGGCCAGATATGTTGAAGGCGATGCTGGTGCTATTGTGAAAGTTTTATCAGTCATAATGTTATCCTCAATTTTTTATATCGGTTTATTTCTTTATTTTGGGGGGACAAAAAATAAGCCGGCCACTTCTTGCTTGTTGCTGAAAACAACCTTGGTGTCCAGAACCGTCTTCTCAAATTTGCAGGTCACGAAC
>CAZUPG010000325.1:0-1948 GCA_964622085.1 uncultured Pirellulales bacterium
CCCATCTGCAAAAACGACATTGTGTCTGCTCGCGGGCCCCGCCCCTAACAGAGGCTGGGCGAGCCCGCTGCGACGCATCGCGGCGAGCACCCGCAAAACCTGTTTTTCTCTGTAAGGAGTCCATAGGACTATTACTTCTTCTTGCCATATTCTACCTATCCAGTTCTCTGTCTTCTGTCATCTACATTAATCCGCCAGACGTACGGCGGATTAAAATGGTATATCATCTGCCTTTGTCGGCTGCTCCGCTTGAGAATCAGCACTGCCTTGACGCAAAGCGGGGTCCCTGCCTGCATTCTGGTCAACGCGGTCGGCACCTGTTCCCGATGTGCCGGGCAGAAACTGAACGTTCACAACCGTAACTTTGTGCCTGCTGTGCTTTGTGCCGTCCTGAGCCGTCCACGTATCAAACGTCAGTCTGCCTTCAACAAACACCAGCCTGCCTTTACTCAGGTACTTGTTTATGTTCTCTGCCTGCCGGCCGAACGCCTGGCAATCCACAAAACAGGTTTCTTCCCTGTTTTCGCCGTCCCTTCCTGTCCACCTGCGATTCGTCGCTATTCCAAAATCAACCACAGCAGTCTGGTTCGGCGTATATGACAACTGTGGGTCACGAGTCAGATTGCCCATCAGAAAAACTTTATTAAAACCAGCCATATTTAAGCTCCCTACTACTCAATCGACTTTACGGCTTCCTTTACCTGTTCTTCATCGCTTATCTGCTTTGCTTTGGCCATATCCTTCGACCTCTGAGCACTCTTTTGCTTTTCAGCTTTCATCGCAGGAGTATCTTTTTCAATATCTTCCTTTCCTCTCGTCTCAGCGCTTAGAATCAAAACACGCATAATTTGTTCTGAGAGCTGAACAGCCTTTTCAACCTCCCGTACCTTCTCGCCATCAGCCCTAAAATAGCAAAGGATGTATGTCCCTCTGGCTTTGCCGTTAATCTCGTAGGCCAATTTTCTATCGTCCCATTTTCTTATCGAGACGACCTCGCCATCGGCTTTCTTCAACACTGTTTCCAGAGTCGCAATAATTTTGTCCCAATCCGACGCTTGAGCAGAATCAACAAGAAACATCGCCTCGTAAAGCTTTTTCTTAATAACGGTTTCCATACCAATCACCTCTTTCCAAAACTATATTATTGTTTCCTTTATCTGCGTTAATCGGCGCAATCTGCGTCTAATTTTTTTTGACGCTGATTTCGCTATACCCTGATTACCTGATATCCAGATTGTCTCTGTCGCCACGATTATCTTTTTAACCCTTGTCAATCCGTGTCTCTTTTTCCTTTCCGACATTATCCGCCTGCGGCGGATTAAACCGATTCATCGTCGCTTCGATACCGAATTCAACCCAGCAAAGCACAGCGTTAAGCGCCCTTTCAACGGCCTCATCCAGCAGCGGCCTCTCTTCTGTCGGTCTATCAAGAACAAAATCCACCGGCTCCTCTTCCGTGCTTCGGCCAATGCCAATCCGCAAACGTGCGAATTCATCTGTGTCAAGCTCTTCTATAACGTCTGCCAGGCCATTATGGCCACCAGCAGAACCCTTTGCCCTGAGCCGAATCCTGCCCGGCTCTAAATCCATATCGTCGGTTACAACAAGCAAATCATCCAACGCAAGTTTATAAAAACCCATTGCCGTAACGACCGGCTGGCCACTGCGGTTCATCCATTGCCACGGCTTTAATAATATTAACTTTTTATCTGCAAATTCACCTGCTCCTATACGAGCGCCAAATTTCCTCCTTTTTATATCTATCTTCAACGTCTCAGCCAACAAATCAATCACCCGAAAACCTATATTGTGCCGCGTATCAACATACTCGCTGCCGGGATTACCCAGCCCGACAACCATTTTAGTAGTGGCACGCTCGTTATTCATATTTTCTAGTGGCACGGTTATCCTGGTTGAGTTTTGAATTTTTAGTTTTTAGTTAACTTAA
>CAZUPG010000326.1:0-1895 GCA_964622085.1 uncultured Pirellulales bacterium
TCGGGTACTTCCATCTACGCCCTCACGGACGTAGTATTACGAAGGAAGAATAAAGTGGTTACGACTATTACTGCCAACAAATCGGTCAGTTTGAGTAATGTGAGCTTTGTGATTCTTAACTGGGAAAAACAGAAACCAAAATCAACAAATTCTGTATTAGAATGAGAAAGGAGAATTAGAGCGATGGCGGCTAAAATTTATTATGAACAGGATGCACCGATTGATGCGTTGAAAGGTAAAAAAGTTGCGGTGATTGGTTATGGCAGCCAGGGCCACGCTCACAGCTTGAATTTGCGTGATAGTGGAATTGAAGTGGCAGTGGCTGAGTTAGAAGGGACAGATAACTATAAGCTCGCTCAGGGGCACGGCTTTACGCCAACCGATATAAAGACGACTATGGATGGTGCAACATTGATTATTGTAACGGTGCCGGATGAGGTTCAGGCAAAAGTTTATGCTGAGCAGATAGCTCCTAATCTTGTTGCGGGCCAGACACTCGGTTTTTGTCACGGCTTTAATATTCATTTCAAGTATATTGTGCCGCCTGAAGGTGTTAACGTGGTGATGATTGCTCCAAAAGGGCCTGGTCATCTTGTTCGCAGTGAGTTTGAAAAAGGCGGCGGCGTGGCGAACCTGATAGCTGTTCAGCAGGATGTAACCGGCGATGCCAGGCAAATCGGCCTTGCCTGGGGCAATGGTATCGGCGGTGCCCGGGCGGGTATTATTGAAACCACATTCAAAGAAGAAACTGAAACTGACCTTTTTGGCGAGCAGTGCGTTCTCTGCGGCGGCCTTACATCGCTTATTAAAGCCGGCTTTGAGACGCTGGTTGAAGCGGGATATCAGCCGGAGCTGGCCTACTTCGAATGTATGCACGAGGTAAAACTGATAGTTGACCTTATGTATCAGGGAGGGATGAGCTATATGAGGTACAGCATATCCAACACCGCTGAGTACGGCGATTTAACTCGTGGGCCGAGAATCATCACCGAGCAAACCAGAGCCGAAATGAAAAAAATACTTTCGGAGATTACATCCGGCGAGTTCGCCAAGGAGTGGGTAAGCGAGTACCGGTCAGGCCTCAAAAAATTTAAGCAGCTTTACGAAAAAGACTACAACTGCCAGCTTGAAACAGTTGGTCGAAAATTACGTAAGATGATGAAGTGGATCGATGCAAAGGAAGTATAGTCAGGAGACAGGAGTCAGGAGTCAGGAGTCAGGAGTCAGGAGACAGGAGACAGGAGACAGGAGTTTTGTCTTCTATATCCTGTATTCTGTATCCTGTATTTTGTCCTCTATGGGCTGTTCTTCTGTCGTGTCGCCATACATCATACCTCGGTGGCAGAAAATTTCCTGTGATGCAAATCTTTCCGACAGTTACGATAAAATAGAACTAAAGAAAAGTGGTGCTCTCGATGTGCTGCCTGTAATTCACAAGCCGGAATCTGAGCTGCTCAGCCAGAGCAGGAGCGTTGTTGCCTCGCTGGGGCAGGATAAAAACGGTTATAAGAGCTGGTTCAATATGGTTGCCTTCGATGAGGTTAGGCTGACGGCCAAACGTAAGTATTTCTTTTTGGTGGACGAGAAGGTCAAGCGGCTGCCGGGCAGACGAAGAAGGTTTCTGATGGAGCCCAAGCGAGGCATTATGTTTGACAGCCAGATGGTGTTGGAAAAGTCAGCAGCTGGTAAGACGCGCATATCTGAAAACGCAAGACAAATAGCGCAACTTCGGCGGGTCTTAAAGAACTTACTCAAGGATATAAATGAGCTTGGACAAGGCGTGGATGCGCCTGGTTCGGACAATAAAACGCTGACTATTTCAGGGATGCTCCTTAACCAAATCTTCGGGACGATTTTATACACGTTGGACAGGTCGCCTGCCTTAGCGGCGATGC
>CAZUPG010000327.1:0-1890 GCA_964622085.1 uncultured Pirellulales bacterium
ATACCCTAATATGTACCACGGCCATCCTGGCCGTGGTATCACGGGCTGGAAGCCCGTGATACGCTTAAGAAGTATAAAGTGTCTAAAGTGACAGAGCTCGTTTTAGTTCACTCAAATTAGTTATTATCCCCCCCTACTCGGAACTGGCCTGTCAGCGTTTGCTGCAGAGCGTTACCAAAGCCAAATTTCGCCCAAAATTTTTGTTAAGCAGATGTCCTCAACGGTCGATAAAAAGCAGGTAAGGGGCAATAATGAAAAAGTTAAATGATAAAAAAAGAACAATTAAATCAGAAATGACGATAAATCCAGTGCTCGATTCTCACAAATGGGCAACCAAAATGGAGATTATACGTCTTATCTCAGGTAAGCCAGACCTGAAAATAAAAGCAATTGCACACTAATCTGTATCACGGCCAGGATGGCCGTGGTACATAACACGCCTGGAGGGAGTCGAACCCCCAACCTTCGGTTCCGTAGACCGACGCTCTGTCCAATTGAGCTACAGGCGCACATCTTTATCCTTAACAGTATAACAGATTCTTAAAGATACCGTCAACCCCGTTAGAAAATTCGCTTTAATGAGGTTATAAAGAGAATGGAGATGGTTATTTCTAACGGGGTCAATCATTGGTTACGAAGAAGCGGGTGCCCGTCAAGATTGTAGGTAAACCCACTTTTTGTCATTGCGAGCGGAAGCGAAGCAATCTCATCTCCGATCAGCGTAATAGATTGCCACGGCCTGCTCCGCAGGCCTCGCAATGACAAAAGGACGCCCATTTCTACCTACAAAGATGACGTGCACCCGAAGAAGCTTATAGGGACCGAGGACTGTCCGGAAAAATGTTATCATCCGAAGAAGATATTTCCACCGGCTGAGAATTTGCCCTTACGCCGAAGAATAGATACCCCATAGCTAACAGGAAAAACCACAGGCCGGCCATTGGAAGGTGCACGGAAGCTATTTCAAAAATCGTTCTAACAATAATACATGGCGTAACAGCAACAACTGCCAGGCGAAGAAGTGTATCATACGATAGCTTAACCCTGCAAAAAGCAGCAAAAATAAGCCCGATTGCCGCATATATAAGGGCCTGAACAATCCGAAATATATAAGAGCCCAGAAGAATAATGGGTAGAAGTACCGGCACTATTAACTTCTTTATCATATTCGACCAGCCCATTAGTCGACTCTCGTCCAAAACAAATTTCTGCACATTAGAAAGGTCGTATGTCCTATATTCCACGTTGCTCTGGCGATGAGTTATTTTTGTTTTTGTCAATAAAGCGAATGCGTCAGTACCGTCCAAAGATTGTATTTCTCCGGTGGTATCTATAATAGCAAGAACTTCGTTGCCATCAGAGGCTTTGATATAGTAAGGTTGCGACTCATCAACGTGAACTTGACCGTTGGTTATCGTGATTTTTGGAACCTGTTCAATCAATGGAGGAGCTTCTTCATCAATAAAAAGCGATATACTCTTTTGGAGCACAAACATTCTGGGTATCGTGCAGACCGCAACTAATATAAACAAATAGCCAAAACAGATTCCCCTCCAGCTTAATCCAACATCTCGATATAATTCGCCAGAGAAAAAGGACAATATCGGCAAATGTATAATAGAAAATTTTTTCATGCTTGCCGGCCCTTATATTCGTCTGTTATCAGGCCTTGATTTTGTCGATTATTACCTGCAGATACTTTTGGCGGTGGCCTATGCGTCTTCTGCTGTTTTTTCGTCTGCGTAAGTACGTTGGATAGAGCTTCCTGGCTTTAAGTATCGACTCTTCGGCAGTAGTCTTAAATGAGGCAATAACCTTTGCGCCTTTTAGATAGTGTGTGCCGATTTTTACCTTTTCGCCGTCACTTACAAGCAAAACTTTGTCAAGCTC
>CAZUPG010000328.1:0-1871 GCA_964622085.1 uncultured Pirellulales bacterium
ACAAACAAACTGTCACTCCTGCGCAAGGTTGTCACCCCTGCCTACGAGCAGGGGCAGGAGTCCGGAAAATGCTGATAAAACGGCTGGATTCCCGCTCCGCCAAAAAACGGCGGACAAGTTCCGCGGGAATGACATCTTTGCTTTGTTTGTCACAGTAACGTTCCATTTAATATTCAAAGGTCAATAGATTTGCGCTCATTCGTATTCCTCTTTATACTTCCTGATAGCCTCCAGTTTCTCCATTAGCTGTGTCTCCTTTCTGTCGTATTCTTCTTCAGATATTTCATCCATCTCAAATTTCATCTGGAGCTTCAAAAGCTGCTCCTGGATTCTGCCTTCATCAGTCGCCTCCTCCTCGGCAACGGTCTTTAGTTTTGAAGCAATCCAAACCATTCCTTTCACCGGTATAAGCCAGGGAAATACTATATCAAGCAAGCCAAGCTCTAAATCATAATCATCCTCCTTTTTCCTCTGTTCATAGTCGCTCTTTTTTTCAATTTCCAGCAACATTTTCTCTATCTACTCCCAATGTATCACTATCTCCACAAAATTGCAGGGTGGAACAGGCCCCACATATTTAAACTTTATGTTTCCTTTATAATGCCTGTCCAGTTCGTCCAGGTAATTATCGAATTCTTCCACCTTCTGCTGCTGCACCAAAAATGCCGCATTTACAATCATATTATCACCAAAGTTCTTGTTAATTCGAGTATCACAAGAGGCCTTCTTCAACACGCCCATGATTATATCTTTAAGTTTTTCTCTTTTTGCATTTAGCGCATCTTGGACCATCTCCCCCAGTTCTACCCTCTCTCTCTGGGTCCTCTGCCCGGGATTTGCAATATTAATGCTCTCTATTTTCTCCTTCAGTTTCTTAATGGAAGGATTTTCTTCTACGATTTCATTGAAGACCGTTTTCATATCAGCCCATAAGGCCTTTACACCTAATTCCATCTTGGTGTCCATATCCTTTAAGAGGTCTATGAACTCCTGACGACGCTCTATCAGAACCTTTTGCCTAATCCTCTCCAGTGCTGCTATCTTCGGCGAACCATCCTTGGGCTCCTTATCCTCAGCAATGGTGCTAAACCTTACCGGCAAAACTGTATGGCATTTCATCATCTCTTCCATAACCTTCTGATGACAGATTGTATTCTTCCTGTTTATAGGATATTTCTTTACAGGAGAATTGCTTATAACGGCGGCTAACCCGTCAAGGCAAAATGTCTCAATCGCATCTCCCCGCTCACCAACCCCCATAGGCATAGGACCATATTCTCTTTCCTGGTCAGCGCCAATAACGCAGTAGATATACTTACCTTCTTTTTCTTCTTCTTTTGTTGCTTCAACCATCTTGAGATTATCTTCTTTAACAGGAGTTTCCATTACTTTGACCTCAGACTTTTAGAATATTGATTGAAATAAAATCTTCCCCTTCTGCTTCCTTAAAAGAGCACCTCTCGCCCTGGCCTGCCTGCCCCGTTAGATGTTTACTATCTAACGGGGCAGGCAGGCAATAATTAGCTAACAATTTATATGCCTTAGTTATGCCTTCAAAACGTTTCTTAAGATTAGAATCCTCGGGATTACTGTCAGGGTGAAATTTTAGAGCCAGCTTTCGATAAGTTTCTTTAACCTCTGAAAGCGTTACCTCTTCATTTAATCCGAGTAATCGCCTGGCTTCGTTTATTTCAGCATACCCTACCTTTTTTAATTCAATTGTGCTGAAACTATAAGGTGGCAGTGGGCCAACACACTTGAAATTTATCTCTTCGTCGAATCTCGCGTTCAATTCATTCAGGGCCTGGTCAAATTCTTTTTCTTTATCTTTATCCAACAAAAGAGCACAATTTAAAATCATCTTATCATCA
>CAZUPG010000329.1:0-1821 GCA_964622085.1 uncultured Pirellulales bacterium
GAGGGCAGGCTGACTGAGCGAGAGATGCAGTGTATGAGAAAGCATCCTTCAATAGGAGCAGGTATTTTACGTGAAATAAAGCAGATGCGTGAAATTGTGCCGGGAGTATTGTATCACCATGAGCGGGTAGACGGCAAGGGATATCCCAATGGTTTAGTCGGCGATGAAATACCGCTGATGGGTAAAATTCTTGGACTGGCAGACAGTTTTGATGCGATGACATCAAAGCGAACTTATAGAAGTGCAATGACTGTGGAACAAGCTCTTGTTGAGGTCGAGAAAGGATTGGGGGCGCAGTTCGATGAAAAAGTCGGCACCAGTTTTATAAACAGCGATGTGTACTTGCTATGGGATATCATTATGCAAAATAGCCCTGATTTTGTTGGGATTTATAGCAAGGGTGATTTCGCGGAATATGGTACAGCTGCTGTTGGGACGTTAATCAGATGAATCCCGTTAGAAAGCGAAAAGAAAAAGTTTCTACCGGGATGAAGAGAAAGGGTTTCTAACGGGATGAAACTTAAAACGCAGGATTATAACGATGTTACGGTCGTTGAGTTGCAGGGCGAATTAGATGGTGATTCTGCCGAACTGCTTCAAAATATAATCGCTGATATAGTCGCCAAAGGTAGGACTTCTATAGTGCTTGATATGAGTGGTGTGGGATTTATTGATAGCCGGGGATTGGAACAATTGTTGTGGGTGCGGGACTACTGTAGCCAGAGCAAATGCGAGCTCAGGTTAGCCGGGCTTGACGAAACTCTCGCGAAAATTCTGGAAGTTACTCGACTTGAAAATGAGTTTGACCATTACGCAGAACTTGCCGAGGCGGTAAAGAGTTTTGCATAGAAAGCAGTTAAAAGCACAGAATTCGGAATCTGAAGCACAAAACAAAAAAGTGTAAAACTTGAAACTAAAAATGCAAAACCAAAACCCAAAATTTAAAACTAAAAGACAGGTACGTTTTGAATTTTAAGCTGTAGTTTTTCGCTTTTAGCTTTAAGTTTTTAGTTTCTTTGTTTCGGATTTCGATATTTTACGAGATACGAGTTATGGGGCCAATAACGGTAGAAAACAAAATGCAGCTTGGACAATTGCTGCTGGCTCGCCATGTAGTGGCACAGCAGCAGATTGACAAGGCTCTGACTGAACAGAGGCAGCAGGGCCATAGCAAGCTGCTTGGCGAGCTTCTGGTTGAGATGGGCTATTGTACGGAAAACCAGATTGCCTCGGCGCTGGCGGTGGCCTATGGTGTGCCTTACGCTCAGGTCAGCCCGAAAATATGTGACCCAAAGGTACTTAAGATTTTTCCGAGGGAATTTCTCCAAGAGCATATCGTTTTGCCGCTGTTTAAGGTTTATGATGTGCTTACGGTGGCGGTGAGCGAGCCGACAAATGTATTTTTGATAGATGAGATAGAGCGTATAAGCGGCTGTAAGGTTCAAGTGGTATGTTCAACGACCAAGGATATCGAGGCCACGTTGCAGACGTATTTGCCGGCTGCGAATGTCTTTGTGATTGATGATATCATTGATGATGATGGACTGGAAGACTTTACGCTAATAGAAAATATCACACAGGAGGTAAGTGACCTAAAGGAGATAGCTGGCCAATTACCGGTTGTAAGACTGGTCAACTACCTGCTTTATAACGCTGTGCGGGATAATGCCAGTGACATTCATATTGAACCAGACGACAAAAAACTGCGGATTCGATACAGGGTCGATGGCCGGCTCTATGAGAAAACGTGTCCGCCTTATCAGATGCATTCTGCGATTGTTTCGCGTATCAAAATTATGGCTGAATTGGACATTGCTCAAC
>CAZUPG010000330.1:0-1812 GCA_964622085.1 uncultured Pirellulales bacterium
TTTCACTACGAAACTTGCATGACATGGCGAGGTGCTATTGGGGACCTATTTCGCAAAAAACCAGAAAAACCATCTCAGTATAAATCCTACCCGGATGCAAAAAAGATAGAACTGCCGGAGCCGAACTATTCCGGAATGACCGTCGAAGAAGCCCTTAGGAAACGCCGCTCCATACGCAACTATTCCACAAAACCCATTACCAAAGAACAACTATCGCAGCTTTTATTTGCCGCCCAGGGGGTAACGGGAAAAATGTACGGCAAAGCCCTGCGTACGGCACCATCAGCCGGCGCACTATATCCATTTGAAGTCTATGTGGTTGTAAATAACGTACAGGATTTGCCGAGGGGTATCTATCACTACTGCGTATTGGATCACGCAATTGAGCTGGTCAAAGCAGGGGACTTCCGGGACCAGGTTACCGATGCGGGTATGAAGCAAGAGACGTTAGGTAAATCCGGCGCAACCTTTATCCTGTCAGCGATTTTTGACCGTGTCCGTTACAAGTACGGAGAAAGAGGCCTGCGATTTGTTTATATGGAAGCCGGGCACATCAGCCAGAACATATATCTACAGGCAACCTCGCTGGGGCTGGGCTCTGTTTGTGCCGGCGCATTTTTAGATGAAAAAGTTAATCAATTAATTGGTGTTGACGGCAAAAAAGAGGCCGTTATTTATCTGCATCCGGTCGGCTGCCTATGAGACGCCAGGATATAAATTACATTGTTAGCATTCTGTTGTTAGTTTCGCTTGCTATCACGGCAATAACGGGCTATATCCAGGCGCAGCTGGACCTTCGCAGGTTCGTTCCGCACCGCTACTTTGCTTATGTTACACTGGGTCTTATTGTCATCCACGTATATTTTAACGCTGGAAAACTCTGGCGATACATCAACGGAAGGCTTAAAAGAAAAGCATTATGAAAGTAAAAGATATTGCAGAACAAATCGAGAAAATAGTTCCGCTTGAGCTGGCCCAGGACTGGGATAATGTGGGACTGCTCATCGGCGACCCGGAAAAGAATGTGAAAAATATCCTGCTGACTATTGATGTCACAGGTGATATTGTCGCTGAGGCAAAAAGATTAAAGGCCGACCTGATTGTAAGCTACCATCCTGTTATCTGGGACGGCCTAAAGAAAATCACCACTGCCGGCATCAGCAGCGTCGTCTATGATTTGACCCGCTGCGGAACTGCGGTTTTTTCAATACATACGGCTCTCGATGCTGCCATAGGTGGAGTGAACGACGGCCTGGCGGAAATTATTGGTATCCGTGATGCAAAACCTATTGGAGATTATATTGATACACCTATCGGCGACAATTATAAACTCGTTGTTTTTGTCCCCGTCGATTCGGTGGAGAAAGTTTCGAATGCGGTTTTTGCCGCCGGCGCAGGCGCAATCGGAAACTACAGCCATTGTGGTTTCGGCGCCGAGGGAACGGGCAGCTTTTTACCTTTGAAAGGCGCAAAACCAGCTATAGGAAAAAAAGGCAGGATAGAGGCGGTACCTGAGATAAGATTCGAGACGATTGTGCCCGCAGAAAAACTCGATGCTGCAATAGCTGCAATGAAAAAGGCACATCCTTACGAGACACCCGCCTTTGATATATTTAAACTCTACAATCCTCAGATTCAATTCGGCCTGGGCAGAATCGGCAAGCTCACTAAACCTATGTGGACCGAACAAATTATCAGGAGGATAAAAAAATATACCGGAGCGAAGGCCATCGGTGTTGTCGGAAATGAAAAACGTCTGGTAAAAACCGCGGCTGTTTGCGCCGGCTCGTGCGGCAAGCTCATCAATCTGGT
>CAZUPG010000331.1:0-1780 GCA_964622085.1 uncultured Pirellulales bacterium
TCATCTTGCTTGGGGGGCTCTTCACAAAGTACCTGAATAATATCGCCAACTCTAAAAGAGCTCCTCAACGAACCTATCACAGTAGGCCGTGTGGGGTGTTTGCGCATTATAGAGACATATTTTTCACCTCGACGGGAAGTTATCGCCATATTACCGTCGGCTGTTCGTATTAAAAAACTGTCACGGCAATATATTGGTGCACCAAATAACACAATTCTTGGCTGACCACTACGGCAAACATATATCGTCTTGTATTCGGTTTGCCGAACACCATCAAGATAAAAATTACGCCCAATGTACTTTCGTGTTACAGTAACGTCATCTAATCTCCTCAATTGTTCGTATGCAGCCAATCTGATATCAAAATCAGTGTCACGCAGCAATTGTCGTAAAACGGCTACTGCTTCGTTTCGCCCTGCGCCTGTAGCTATTGCTTCCAGCGCCTCGACCCGGTAAGCATTGCTTTTATTCATTGTTATTTTTATAAGAGCCTGCAAACCACGGTCATCGCCCATATTGAGCATACATCTTCCTGCTCGCAGCCGAACCTCCTCATTGGACGAATTCAGCAAAGTTGCCAGCTTGCTGACGCTTTGGTTACCTATCGCCTCAAGAGCAATTTCACTTGCCTCCTTATCGCCTGAAACTGCAAGTTCTCGAACAAACG
Organism: uncultured Pirellulales bacterium; assembly: GCA_964622085.1. Classification (GTDB taxonomy): domain Bacteria; phylum Planctomycetota; class Phycisphaerae; order Sedimentisphaerales; family Anaerobacaceae; genus CAZBWE01. Next base: position 668 of record CAZUPG010000331.1, read on the forward strand.
CCTTTATTCTCTCTTCAGTAATTTCTGGTGTCTGTTCGAGATATGTCGCCTTTACTATCGAGACAAATTTTTGTTTTTGTGCTTTATATTTGACCGGCACCGACAAATCAACCCGTCTGGGCGAAACTGCTCTGGCCGCAGCATCGCCATAACGCTCATTTAACCGGTTACGGATTCGGCTCATCATTAAATAGTCATTATTGTCAAGTGCCACGCTTATTTTATATTCATCAAGTACCGTTGCTCCACCTAATACATATCCGACTCTTTTATCTGTCTTGGCATTGTCTATTGTATCTATATAGACCGGCCCTTGGGCAGTAGCTAAAGTTCTTGTTGTTATGGCAACGCCTCCCGCTGCCATCAGCTCGGCACTATACAGCCAGCCGCCTTGCAGAGAAGTTGTTTGCGTACCGCTCAAGGCGGTTACTCTTACATTGAAGGTCTGATTTTTCAAACCTGTCATCGGCATTATCCCGTCCACGCGCACCACAGCGGTATCAGGGCTGTTAATGAATTTATCAACCTCCATTGCCTGCCCCGGCACCTGTACCAGGATATATCGTTTAAGATATGCTCGTATCTGTGGCGGGACCTCTGCTGAACCTGTCCCGTTAAGCCCGCCAACCAGCCCGTATCCTATAACTGGGATTGATTCAGGAAAATACACATCAGCCACCGACCCTATCGTCGGGCCCAAATCTACCGTTGCTGCAAGTTTCTTTGTACCCCTGCCCCGCAAAGCGTATTTTTCACAGCCCAAAATAAAACAAACGATAAGCAACGCCGCTATTAAGTAAACACTTTTTCGACTGTTCACTCTCATATAACCTCATATCCTTATTCCCTGATACCCTTATCTCCAATTCACCAATTAACTAATTCGCTAATCAACTAATTCTCTATTTTCTCACCATTTTCGTCAAGTCTAATAGATTTATGGCTTTGACTCTCCGACTTGTAGTGAGCTTGCCTGCCCTGAGCTTGTCGAAGGGGTCGAACCTACTATCTGGCAGATAATCGTTCGTGTTCTTGCTCTGGTATCGAAATCTACGAGGATGATTTGCTGCCAGGTTCCCAGCGTAAGCTGGCCGTCAACTATTGGCACGCTCA
>CAZUPG010000332.1:0-1780 GCA_964622085.1 uncultured Pirellulales bacterium
CTCGTGTCGGGAGACGCGGGGGCAGGCGACAGGAAGACGCGGGGGCGAAGTAGGCTCGGCGGAGTCCCTTGGAGCGTCGGCGACTGCGAAGGTGGATAAACACGCTTTCAGAGATGACACACGAGTATCGAGCATCGAGTCTTGACAATGGAAACCGGTATTGGTAAAAAACAATGTAAATCTGGTCGATGTAGTTAAAATAATCCATAGAATTTGCCTTAAAAGCATATTTTGGAGTCCGATATTATGATTGAGATAGTGGGAACAAAAACCATAGCTGGAGTCAGTAACTCAGGACGGTTTGCACGATTTGTCTGGCGGACGACGGTTGCATCTACCTGGAGCTGTGTCAGAAGCAGGACATATCCTTTAATCTGGACGCAAATGTTAATCATTGGTGTTCGCAGCGTGCCGGTTATAATGATAACCGGAGCGTTTGTGGGAATGATATTAGCGGTTCAGGCATACGACCAGCTTAGAGCTATGGGTATGGAAGAGCGTCTTGGTGTTTTGATTAACATCTCAGTAGTGAAGGAATTGGGACCTGTGCTTGCGGCACTTATGGTTGCTGGACGCGTCGGAGGCGCTTTGACAGCTGAGCTGGGTACTATGAATGTTACCGAACAAATTGATGCAGTCAGAAGTATGGGTACGAACCCGATACGATACCTGGTTGCGCCACGCGTTCTGGCGTGTTTACTGCTTACCCCGTTTCTTATTATCTATGCGGATTTGATGGGTATTGTCGGTGGGTATTTTGTAAGCGTTCTTTTGAAGGGGATTAACAGCCAGGCATATTGGAGCTTTAGTGCCTCAGGTGTGGAACTGTGGGATGTGGCAGTTGGCGTTATAAAAGGTCTTTTTTTTGGGGGAGCAATTGCGGTTATTAGCTGTTATAAGGGCTTTACGTGCAAGGAAGGAGCACATGGTGTGGGGCAGGCGTGCACGGAAGCTTTCGTGGCAAGCTTTATTTCGATATTGGCGCTGGATTATGCTCTGGCAGTGATTTTCAAGGCGATTTACTTTACGTTTTGGCCAATCAAAAGTCTAGTCGGATAAGCCCCGGCTGAACAGAGGACAGAGGACAGAAGACAGAAAATCTGACTTCTGGCTAAAAACCTCGCAAGGTGAGGCTTGCCCCACCGTTCCATAATTGGTGGGCTAAAGCCCACCCTACGGAGAATGGAAGCGAAAAGTAAAAAAATGAAAGAGCACAACAAGAACAAGACCAGACGGGTCGGTGACAAAGACGGTATACTTATAGTGAAGAACCTCACGAAGCGGTTCGGTGACAATATGGTTCTGGATAATATTTCTCTGACGATAGAAAAGGGCAAGACGACCGTTGTGATTGGGCCAAGCGGATGTGGAAAAACAGTCTTAATAAAACATTTGATAGTTCTGCTTCGGCCGAGTTCAGGTGAGGTTTACTTTAAAAATCAACGAATTGATGAACTGAGTGAAAATGAATTAAATAAAATACGTACTCATTACGGATTTCTTTTCCAGGGTGGAGCATTGTTCGACAGTCTCAGCGTGGCTGAAAATATATTGTTTCCTATAAGACAGCATTACAAGATAGAGGATTGGAGAGAGATTGAAGAGCTTGTCAAAATCAAGCTGGCAATGGTTGGTCTTGACGGCTTTCAGAATTATTATCCGGCTAATCTTTCAGGGGGCCAACAAAAACGGGTGGCTTTGGCAAGGGCTATTGCGTTAGACCCAGAAGTGATTTTATATGATGAGCCGACCACCGGACTGGACCCGATTCGAGCGGATG
>CAZUPG010000333.1:0-1738 GCA_964622085.1 uncultured Pirellulales bacterium
AATAACAAGACTATTGCTCTGTCGCAGCTAAAATGATGAGTGTCATTGCGAGCGAGGCGAAGCAATCTAAAATGTAACGATTGAGATTGCCACGGCCTGCAAGGCAGGCCTCGCAATGACAACTCCTCAAATCACGTGAGACAGACCACTATATCATAATTTGGAGGTTAATAGCTATGTTAGTCTGGACGTTTAGATGCCTGTTTCTGGTAATGATTATCGCAGTTTTAATTCTTAACCTAAGTGTGGAGGAGATCGCCGGCGAAGAAGGCAGAAGGAATTTTTATGTAATCCTTATGAGCGGCGCAGTGCTGGCGGTGCTGTCTTTTCTTGTGGATGTTTTTACGCCAAAGAAGTCTCTGGCAGCCCTGGCGGGAGTGTTTTTTGGACTTTTGGTAGGTATGTTTTTCAGCTGGGGATTGGCACAGATTGTTGACCTTGTAGACGAGATTTATAGACTGCGGTTAAGTCCGATATCACTTCAGGCAATCAAGTGGATGATTGGGATATGTATATGCTTTCTTACTATCAGTGTTGTGATGCGGACCAAGGACGATGTGCGTTTTGTGGTTCCTTATGTTCAATTTACCAAACAAACCAAAGGTTCCAGGCCGTTGGTTCTGGATACGTCGGTGATAATTGATGGGCGGATTGTGGATCTGTGCCAGAGCAAGATGTTTGATGCCCCACTGGTTGTTCCGCGTTTTGTTCTCAATGAGCTGCAATTGATAGCCGATTCGGCTGACAAGCTCAAGCGTAACCGCGGCAGACGGGGGCTGGATATACTTAATAAGATGCAGTTGAACCCTATTATTGACGTGGCTATTGACGACACGGCTACGATTCCAGAGGTCGAGGAGGCCAAAGGTGTTGACCAGAAATTGGTGCTGTTTAGCAAGGCCTGCAACGGGCGTCTTGCAACAACGGACTATAACCTCAGCAAGGTTGCACAAGTTCGCGAGGTTGATGTAGTGAATATAAACGATTTAGCCAACGCTCTGAAGGTAGCTGCCTTGCCGGGTGAGACTATGGATGTTAAAATCATAAAGCCCGGCGAAGAAGCGGAGCAGGGCATCGGTTATCTGGACGATGGGACGATGATTGTTGTTGAAGGCGCTCGCAATAAAATTGGCCAGGAAGTGGTCATTAGCGTTACCAGCTCGCTTCAGACTTCGGCCGGCAAGATGATATTTGGCAAATTCGAGGGGTTTGTGCAAGATAAGAGCAGAGCCGGTCGGCAAGCATCGTATAGAAGGCCGACCGGAATTAGTACATCGCAGAGCGATAAAAGTTAAAGACAGCTAATATTCGGAAGACAGAAGACAGAAGGCAGAAAACAGAAAACGGAAGTCAGAAGACAGAGGGCCAAAGACTCCCTGCCCTGAGCACAGTCGAAGGGACGGTTTAAGTCTCTGGTCTTTTTGAATTGTGGGGTTGTACACACTATTTAGACTTCAGGAGGCATTTTATAAATACGGCTATAGCAAGAATGTTACCGGTGGCAAACAGCCACCAGTAAAAATATGATTGAAAATCGGGCTTAGTGATGTGAAGGCCGGCAATGCAAAAAGACACAACCACAATAAGACCGGCGAGGATGAAACCAAGCCACTCTGCTCGATTTACTTTAAAGGCTCTGGCGCAGGAGTCTCTGTAGAGTATTATTACGGCAAACAACAGCAGTATAAATGAAACAAGCACCGGAGCCAAGACAGGACCAGCCCAGGGCATCGGTATC
>CAZUPG010000334.1:0-1734 GCA_964622085.1 uncultured Pirellulales bacterium
TTTGTTATTCTTTCCTTACTTTGTACTTCGCTCTTCATACTTCGTACTTCTTCGGTGTTCAAGTTTGGGGGGCGTGTGTGATTTGTTTTGACAGTTCATCTAACAGAGCGTGCATTTGCGGGTCGCAGTTTCTCTCGCGGTCGATTTTGCTGCAGGCGTGCATAACAGTCGTATGGTCTCGGCCGCCTAAATGGCCGCCAATCTCCTCAAGACTATGTTTGGTTAGATTCCTGGCTAAATACATACAAATCTGACGCGGCTCTGTAATGCTCTGGCTGCGTTTTTTGCTCTGCAAATCGGCAAGTCGAACGTCGAAGTGCCTGGTTACCACGTCGATAATATCGGTGATGCTTATGTGTCTCGCCGAAGCTTCAATCTGACCATTCAGAGCCTCCTTGGCCAATTCGAGTGTAATTTCCCTGCTGGTCGTGGTAGCAACTGCATAAATGCTTGTCAAAGCGCCTTCCAGCTCCCTGATATTCGCGTGCACTTTGTGGGCGATATATTGAGCTATTTCGTCGGAAATACTCAGGCCTCGAAGATGGGCTTTTTTTTGCACGATTGCAACTCTCGTCTCATATCCTGGTGGGTCTATCCTGGCAACAAGGCCCCAGTTGAATCTGCTGATAAGGCGTTCCTCGAAGGATGCTAGCTTGCCGGGCGGGCTGTCGGCACTGAGAATGATTTGTTTGCCATTATTATAAAGTGCATTAAAAGTATGGAAAAATTCTTCCTGGCTTTGCTCGCGCTCGCGCAGGAATTGAATGTCATCGATAACAAGGGCATCGACTGTACGAAATTGGCTTTGAAAGCCGGATAGGTTTCCTTCTTCGATTGCGCTGATAAAGCGGTTGACGAACCCTTCACAGCTTAAGAATTGAATTACCGCCCTGTCGAACCTTTTTCTGGTCTCGAAACAAACAGCATGCAGAAGGTGGGTTTTGCCAAGGCCGACACTGCCGTAGAGAAAAAGTGGATTGTAGGTATTGCCGGGCGACTGGCTTATCGCAACACAGCTTGCATGAGCAAGGCGGTTGCTTGGCCCTACTACGAAATCGTCAAATGTATAATCAGGATGAAGTTTAAGCTCGGGCAGACAAGGCCCTGTTCGTCGAGCTAATTTTTCGTTGGTATCGACTTTGAAATCTACGGTGACAAGATAGCCGGTTATCTGCTGAGCGGCCCGGGTGAAACTATTTTTGCAATTGTCGCGCAGGAAGCGAGCGGTTGCCTCATCCGGACAACCGATTCCGAGCGAACCGCCATTCAGCTGCAAGACTGTTAGCTCGTCGAACCAATGGCGAGCGTTGCCAGGGTCAAGCGCCTTTACACGCTCCAGTATATCAGCAAAAATAGTTTCAACATCATGAGCCACAGAGCCACCACCCTTTGTGAATGGGTTCCCATTTTGCGTTTCTTTTGCCTGCCCCCGCCCCCGCTTCTGTATTCCGACAGGAAGACGCAGGAGCGAGTCGGGGCGGCGGGTAAAACGGGGTCCCAGTCTGTGCTCGATACAAAAAGAAACTGTACATCAGAAAACATCCCTGTTAAGTTTTCCAGCCAATATCCCATACCAATCAGACGTGAGCCTCATCTCCGTTGGTAGGGATGACATTAAAGTCTAACCGGATTTGTTTAGATTGTCAAAAAATTTCTCTCTTCTCTCGACAAAAAACAAAAAAAATTAAAGTACTTAGCCCCCCAATTTATTGGGGGGTTATGTTTAGCTTGAAA
>CAZUPG010000335.1:0-1712 GCA_964622085.1 uncultured Pirellulales bacterium
TAACCCGTCCACTTTTGCGCCGGCCACAGCAGACCATTGGCCTCACCGGGCAAATCTATGCCTGTCTTTTTGCCGAAGCCAAAATGGGTAAGTCCTTTATGGAGTTTACCTTTACCGAGCCGCTGTCCGATTTTGGCCATTCCTATATTGCTCGAGTTGACCAGAATCTCACGCACCGTCAAATCGCCGAAACCCTGGCGGTATTCGCTGATTCGGCCGAAGCCCTTGCCGTGATAGTTCCCATTCTCACAGAATATCTTTTCCTTCTCGTTCACAGCATTGGCATCGAGTGCAATTGCAGCCACAATCGGTTTTATAATACTGCCCGGCTCGAACTCATCGGTTATTGCACGATTGCGAAAATTATTCGCATCAGCCGAACGAATATCTTCTGGCTCAAAATCAGGCAGCGTTACCAGAGCTAAAATCGCACCGCTCTTTGGCTCTGTCACGATTGCCACCGCCGACTCGGCTTCGTAGCTTTCATACTGTTTGACAAGCTCTTCTCGTGCAAACTGCTGAATCGTAGCGTCGATAGTCAAAATAATCCCGCATCCGTCTCGTGCCTCGTGCCTCGTGGCCCCTGACCCACCTGCCCTGCGTAGCTTTAGCGAAGTGGGGTCGCCCGAGCGACGAGTCGCGAGCGACGCCTGACCCGAGCGGACCTGTCTTGAGCGGAGTCGAAAGAGTCGAGGGGAGCGACGAATTGGCCGACGGTGTACATCGGCAAAGAAAAAAGTTTGAGATGCAACACCGCTAAGCTCCCTGTCGTATTGCAGCTCAACGCCACCTAAACCGCGATTGTCAGCACTTGTAAAACCAACCGCTTGTGCTGCCAGAGACCCCATCGGATAATATCTTTGCCAGTCGGACTGAACGCCGATACCGTATATCTTGCGCGCCGCATCGCACTCGTTTGCATTGGCCTTTTCTTTAATTTTCACAAAGCCCGGGTTTTTGTTCTCCACAATAAGTTTGCAAATTTTATGCGCTCCCATACCAATAGCTATGGCGAGTCTGCTGGATGTACTTTTGGGCTCTTTTATAATGCGTGGCTCGGCAAAAATGGTTTGGATTTTAGTACTCCCGGCGAGCATTCTACCCCTGCAATCGAGAATTACACCACGCTGTGGCTGTTGAGGCGCTCGTCCGAGTTGTTGGCAGAGGCAGGCCGAATTGTAGTAACCGCTCCGGTAATATTGCAGATAAAAGCAACGCCCTGATAATGCGGCAAACACCACAATCAAAACCAGCAAAAAAGAAATGGTCGGTCGAATACTTCTATTGTACATCGTATCTACAGTTTAGCCCCCTGATTTATCAAGGGGTTTATTTTATTTTGTATCCTTAAAGCCCCCAGGTTTATCCTGGGGGTTTGTTTAGCCCCGACACCTGTGGTCGGGGTCATATTTCACCCCCCCAACTTGTCCCGCATACCCTGAGCTTGTCGAAGGGAATCTTTTTACTGGGGGTTTTTGTTCAAACGTTCCGAAATCGCTGCTGGATTTATTAAGCTTTCCAGCTCGAGCTGTTTCTGCCAGAGATGCTGTTTCAACTGGCGTTGCTTGATGTCCTGTGCACAAAGCCTGTAGAAAATGCGGTCATTGACACTATGCAGATAAACCGTAAAAATCAGAATGGCAACAACATAAAAAACAACGAAAAAAAAGCGAAATCCAGTCCTCATAATGAACGAACTCGAATCGTGACTC
>CAZUPG010000336.1:0-1682 GCA_964622085.1 uncultured Pirellulales bacterium
ACTGTCACTCCTGCGCAAGGTTGTCACCCCTGCCTACGAGCAGGGGCAGGAGTCCAGAAAACGCTGGTAAAACGGCTGGATTCCCGCTCCGCCAAAAAACGGCGGACAAGTTTCGCGGGAATGACATCTTTAAAACCGATAGGTGGATGGTTTTATGCAAGGTTATGATTTGACATCCGGAGACGTTGCAAATCGCAGCTGGTCAATGCAGCTAATGGAGCGTGAGTGGGCACCCTGCCGTCACGGCTGTCCGGTGCATGCCGACGTGAGAGCGTATGTCGAGCTGATTGGTCAAGGACGGTGGCAAGAGTCTATCGACGTTATTCGCAGGCATCTGCCGTTCGCTGCAGTTTGTGGCCGAATTTGTCACCATCCCTGTGAGGACAACTGTCGGCGTAATGATGTCGACGAGCCGCTGGCTATCCGAGAGGTAAAACGCTTTGTAGCTGAGTATGTGGGTAGCAAAGCAACCGTTGACAGGGCTGAAGTTCAAGACCGAGCCAAGGTGGCTATTATAGGGGCTGGGCCCTCGGGCATGTCTGCAGCGCTCGAGCTGGCAAAACTCGGCTATCGTCCCAAAATCTTTGAAAAATTCCCGGTTGCCGGTGGTATTCCAGCAACCGCAATTCCCAAATATCGCTTGCCGCCTCACATTGTCCAGATAGATGTCGATTGGATTCTTGCTCATGGTGTCGAGCTGGAAACAAAAGTTGAAATCGGCAAGGACAAAATCATCGACGATTTGTGGACCGCAGGATTCGAAGCGATACTTATCGCCACCGGTCTGGCCAGAAGTCGGATGCTTCCTATTCCTGGTTCTAAAAACGAGCAGGTCCTGCCGATTATGGAGTTCCTGACCGACATCGCCTTCGAAAAAAAGGTTCGTATCGGTAGCGACGTGCTGGTCCTTGGTGGTGGTAATGTTGCTTGCGATGCTGCGAGGGTTGCAGTACGGCTGGGCACTGAGCGAATCCGAATGATGTGCCTGGAAAACGAACAGGAAATGCCCGCATGGGATTGGGAAATCAGCCAGGCAAAAGAAGAAGGCATAGGTGTGATACACCGGCGTGGCCCGGTCGAGATTGTAGCCAAAAATGGCCAAATCAAGGGCGTCAAAGCCCGCAAGGTCATTAGTGTTTTTGACCAGGACGAACGGTTCAATCCTCGGTATGATGATACGGACATAATCAATATCGAATGCGACGCCGTCATTTTTGCCATTGGTCAGGAGGCCGACTTTGGCTTTATGAAGGGCAGCAGTCTTAATCTTAATGGGCAGGGCCGACTCCGATTCAATTCCGCTACCCATCAAACAGATGTGCCAAACATATTCGCCTGCGGTGAGGTCATCACACCTGTGGGCTCGGTCGTAGAGGCGTGTGCCAACGGCCAGCGGGCCGCAAAGGCAATTGATATGTATATAAGAGGTGAGAAGATATATATTGACGATTCCCTGCCACCTGCGATTGATAAGATTGCGCCGGACACCGCTGAAAAGGTCATCAAGACTCAAAGAGTTCCTGTTCCGACTGAAAGACCGGAAAAAAGAAAGAAAACTTTCGATGAATTCGAACATACCCTCGACCCGGATGCCGCTGCCTGCGAGGCCCGTAGATGTATGAGCTGTGGAGCTGGTGCAGAAGTGCTGGTGGATAAGTGTGCTGCATGTCTTACCTGTCTTC
>CAZUPG010000337.1:0-1680 GCA_964622085.1 uncultured Pirellulales bacterium
GGCTGTTCCAGCTCAGCGGATTGTTTTTGCTCGGTCAATTCAAGAGCTTCACACGGCAAAAGCCGAAGTGAAATTTTGGGAGCGCTGCGTCCAAGAGCATCCAGAATAAATACAAGCTGGCCATCATCCTGCCTAATCAGAAAAGCTGTCCTATCAGCCAGGACAGTATCCTGCTGGAGCGTTTGACTTGCCGTTTCGATGCTCGCCGGCTGGACGGTTGGCTCTGCCTCATGGACAGTATCGGTATCCTGCAATTTTGTAAGTTCTGAACGCCCGGTTTTTAGTTTATCTATTATCTCTTGCGGCACGGCCAATATATCATTCGGCTCATTGATATTAGGTTCGGCTCGACTGAGCTTTCCGCTCGTCAGAGCGGAGCCTGCCGTAGCCTGGAAGTCCGAATCGTCTTTTTCCGAAACCATCGTCTCGGGTTGCTTTTGCTCCTGTTGATTGGGTTCATCGGGAGTCTGCGGGGTTTCAGATTGCGGCTGTTCTATTTTGTTGAGGGGTAAAAAATAAATGGGGAAAATAAAATTTTTGCCTTTATACTTTGTAACTCTGCCCCAGAGACAATAGTTACCAGCAGGACGTATTTTCATATCATCGATAATTCTTTGCAGTGTCGCCGAGGGCAGCAGTTGTAAGCTTGTGCCTTTCTTGACAATAGCTCTATCATCGCTAAGGTCTGAATCAAGTTCAAAAAACCACATATCATTGCTGTCAGGGCCACTAACACTTCCATCAGCACCACTGAGGGCAAAACCATCTCGTAGTAAGCCCTGACGGGTAGGCTCTTTTCCAAGGGCTGGTTCTGTCGGAATAAGAATTACAAAAATCGTTAAGAATGTGATTGTAAGTTTCTTGGCCATATTAACAGCTACGATTGTCAAATTAGCAATACTTGTCTGACGCTTGCCCGCCTTGGTGGGACAGTCAAGATTCAGAAATCTTTTTTATAGTTTCTTCTGGACTATCTATCTGGTGTACGTACCGGATGCTGTCAGGGTCATCGGTTGCAAGTAAATCAACCAGCGGCTTCCAGAATCCACCTATAAGTATAATCGGCTTATCAGCTTCGAGAAAGCCCTTATTTTTTAATTCCCAGACCTTCGCCAGCTCTAACAAGGTTCCTGTTCCGCCCGGCAGCACGACATACGCCTGGCCTATTTTTATCAATGTATCGAGGCGTTCGTCAAGAGAGCTGGTAACAATTTCACGAGTAATATATTCATTAGCGGTGCTCTGCTTAAAAGCCGAGCAGGTTACGCCGATGACCTCACCACCGGCTTGGGTTGCTCCTTTGGCTGCTGCCAGCATTGTCCCGCCATATCCACCATTGGCGATAACAAAACCCGCTTGGGCAAGAAGTTTTCCCACAGTGTAGGCCAGTTTGTAAGCTGAATCATCATCTCTTGCCCTGCCGGTTCCAAAAATGGTAACTGTTTTCTCACTCATTTACAGTTTTACGCGTGTAGTTTAAAAGCCCAGCCGAAAGCAAAATTTCCCTGTCTCTGATAGAGAGGTTCAACTTTCCAGCAAATTCAAATGAGCTTTTCTTATTGATAATCTTAATTTCATCTCGGCCGCTTATCGCTTTTAGAAGGTTATCTATTACCAGTTCGTCGCCGGGCTTGATTTTTTCATAATCGGCTGGTTCGGCGAATTCTATCGGTACGATAC
>CAZUPG010000338.1:0-1667 GCA_964622085.1 uncultured Pirellulales bacterium
CTGTTATTGCTTCAACACTAACGACCATTTCCATTTTTGCGCCGATTATATTTGTTGGCGGGATAACAGCAATTGTATTCGGCCAGTTTGCGGCTATTGTTGTGATGGCGCTGGTGGCTTCGTTGTTTACTGCCCTTATGCTTGTGCCAATGGTGTGCTCGAAAATTCTTGTAGTGCGTGATGCTAATTCGTCAAAATCTATATTGGACTTTTTTTACAACTTTGGTGGGAAGGTCTTAAATAGGACAGAAGAGCTTTACGTCGGGTTTCTTAATTGGTCGCTGAACAACCGCAAAACGGTTTTCATATCTTGTATACTTTTATTTGTTTTGAGCATCGGCATTGTTGGCTTTATCGGCACAGAATTTTTCCCCGAGCAGGACCAAAATCGTTTAGTGGCAAATTATGAATTACCTATCGGAACACGCTATGAGCGTACCGGTGCCGTAGCACAGCAGCTACAAAAAATAGTGGAAAAAAACGTTCCTGAAAGGCGGGATAGCTTTATTCGATGGGGTGTTTATGGCGGTGCGGGCGGCGGTCACTTCGCCACAGAAGAAGAAAGCTATAAGGGTATCCTGTTTATCAGCTTGAAACCAAAAAGGCAGCGAGATGCCACCCCAGCCGATGTCATAAAGCGGCTTCGCAAAATAACGGATGATATGCCGGGAGTTACTATCCGCTATAGTGCGGAGGACCCTGTCGAAGCAATGGTATTCGGCGGCAGTGGCAGTTTGGCTGTTGAGCTTTATGGTCACGATATGGATTTAGCTCGGCAATATGCGGATTCTGTTAAAACGGCAATAGAGACGGTTGAGGGCGTCCAGGATGTTGAAATCAGCAGAAAAGAGGAAAAGCCGGAGATTAAAGTTGTCGTTGACCGCGAAAAGGCCTCAAAGCTGGGCCTTGATGTGAAGACAATCGGTAAAACGATAGAGACATTTTTTGCGGGTACTACCGCAACGAGGTATCGAGAGGGTGGCGATGAGTATGATATAGAAGTGCGGCTGCAGGAGAAGGACCGTGACAGGATTGAGGATTTGCGGGATGTCTTTATCAGCTTGCCCAGCGGTACTCAGATCAGCTTAGCAAATATCGCTACAATTGAACAGGGCGTGGGGCCAACAAAAATCGAAAGAAAAGACCAGGCAAGATATATTACGGTTTCCGGCGAAATTATCGGCAGGGACCTTGGCTCTGTGGTAAAGGATGTAAGATATGCCCTTGATAATATCCCTGCGCCGCCGGGTTTTAGTTACAAATTTGCCGGTGCTGAGAAAGAAAAGACAGAAGCATTCCGGCTGTTGATTATAGCTGTCGGTTTGGGAATGGGATTGGTATATATGGTGATGGCTTCACAGTTTGAGTCTCTGCGTGACCCATTTATCATATTTTTTTCGATACCATTTGGTATTGTCGGGGTAATCATTGCGTTGGCATTGACCGGACAGGCAATGAGTGTTATTAGTTTTCTTGCATTGATTATGATGGTTGGTATTGTAGTAAATGACGGGATTGTTCTCATAAGTTTTATAGGCATACTTCGCCGCCGTGGTCTTAGTGTCTATTCGGCAATCATTGAAGGCGGACGCAGCAGACTACGCCCTGTGATATGTACCAGCGTAACCACAATGCTGGCGATGACACCTCTGGCACTATCGAGAGGC
>CAZUPG010000339.1:0-1650 GCA_964622085.1 uncultured Pirellulales bacterium
TTATGGATCGGAAAACCTCAAAGCGGCAAAACCAGAAGTGTCTTTCAAAGTCGAGCCATCGGAAGCACCTGGGAAGTCGGGTTTTACCACAAACGAAAAAATGGCAGCATATTTCCGGTTTCCCTGTCAAGGTCAGTCATAAAAGACTCGAAGGGTGATGAAATCGCTGTTGTTGCCGTGGCTCGCGATATCTCGGAACGGATTCTTATAGAAGATGAGCTCAGAACCGAAAATCTAAAATTGGATAGACAAAATCAGCTAAAAAGTGAGATGGCTATTATAATTGCAGAGGCATTGAAGGCATCTTTTGAAAACGAGGACATTAACAAAGCTAAAAAGCTGATTAATGACTTTCTTGACATTTCAAATATCGAAGCAGGCAAAATACAATTGAAGCTGAGCGAGTTCGATCTTCGCAAGGTCGTTTCAGAAGTTGTAGAAGCCGTATCTTCCATGGTATCTGAGAAAGATATTAAACTTAATAGCCTTATGCCTGAATCCGAGCTGATTGTCAATGCAGACCGCGACAGGGTAATGAAGGTTTTGAATAATCTTGTTAGCAATGCGATAAAGTCGGTTTCCACGGGGGGCCATATTAATGTCCTGGCAAAAGAGCTTGACAACCAGATTCGATTAGAAGTACAAGACGATGGCCCAGCTATGGACAGCAGTGAGATACCCAAGATTTTCAATCACTTTACTATGATTAAAGAGTATCTCCATAAACAGCGTGAACAACTCACAAGCCCGACACCATTAGCTGAAACAACTGAAGAGCCGGTGGTGGACAGTTGCGATTTACTTCTACAAGTTCTGTCCTTACCAGTAGCTAAAGTGTTGGTGGAATTGCACGGTGGGCGTTTATGGGTTGAAAGCAAACAGGAGCAAGGAAACGACTTCTGTTTCACCCTGCGGAAAGAAACTTCTGTTGATGTGGCTCCGGCAAACATAAAATAGTGCATTTGAGAGCCATAGCAAAAACAGAAGAGAGAGTTTGCGGAGGTAGGACAGCACGAATGATGCGCTATATAATCAGATACACTACGCAGTAAATACTTGTGTAAAAAAACGAAAAAGTGAATAGTCTGAAATGAAAATAGGAAAAAAGTTAGCTTTGGCATTTGTAGGTATTGCTTTATTGATAGGAGTTGTAGGGTACGTTTCTCTTGATATAAGTCAAGAAGCGTTGCAAGAATCTATCGGTGAAAGCTCTGTATCTTTAGCTGCTGGAATTTTGAATAATATTGATGGAGCTATTTATAATAGGATTGAAGAATTTCAAATTTACTCTGAAAATTCAGAAGTGCAAGAAGTTACTAAAGAATCAAATGAGGAATTTGATAAGTTAGATGACGTTCGAAGTTATATTGGTCAAAAAGACAAAGAATGGACATCTGTACCCAAAGAAACCGTAACTGCCTTTATGCAGAGATTGTTAAGCAATGAGTCTTCAGAGGAGTTAAAACGGCGGCTTAAATTTTACGAGGAAAAATATGGCTACAGAGTTTTTGGGGAAGTTTTTATAACGAACAAATATGGAGCGAATGTTGCCCAAACAGGAAAAACCACCGACTATTACCAAACGGATGAACAATGGTGGCAAATTACAAAGAAAGACGGCTTGTATGTAGCAGACGTTGAATATGACAG
>CAZUPG010000340.1:0-1641 GCA_964622085.1 uncultured Pirellulales bacterium
ATCAGAAAAGCGGATAAATAAACGGCGCTATTGCCGTACCGCCCAGCAGTATCAGCAGACCCAGAAGAAGCAGTATAATCAGCACAGGCAGCAACCACCACTTTTTATTGTGCTTGAGGAAATACCAGAACTCTACAATCAAGCTGGTGCGCTTTTGCTGAGCAAGGGTTTTAAACTCACTCTTTTTTTTCTCTTGAGGATTTTCAGGCATCATCTTCTCCACATTTTAGAACTGCCGGAAGTAACGGCCAAGATTTTTAGGTGGTTGCCGTCTCGACCAGTAGCTTTTTGTATTGGGGTCGAATCTTCGACAAAGTGGGTCGCGACCGAATAAACGAAAGAATAGCCCAAGCGGTGCCAGCAGCAAAAAGTAAAAGGCCGCTAATAATACAAAGCTGACCACATATCCAATCGGAAACGTTACTAATATTAAAGCCAGGTAGATTATTCTGGTTATCTCGATGCAGATAAAACTGCTCAGAAAAACAATTATACCCACCGCACAAATGATTGCGAGCCATTGAATCGCCAGTCCCTTAATCACGTAAAGCAGCACTGAGATAAGTCCCGAAGCAATCAAGGCAACTATAGCGAAATTGCGAAGCTCTTTGTGATTTGGATGCCAGCTTATTCCAACTAATGACATATTCAATTTCTCTTATTCGGTCAATAACTTAGAAATTATCTCAAATACTACTCTGCGAAGCAGCGTTGCTGCTACGCTACGTAGCACGAGACATAAAAAGTCATTCTGAGTACAACGAAGAATCTCTTATTGGGAGTCAATGAGACCCTTCGCTTCGCTCAGGGTGACAGTTTTGAGATAGTTTCTTAGTCCAGCTCGAATTTGGCCTTGTATTCGTCTATCTCGTGCTGCCTGGCCTGCGGTTGCTCGGCTTTGTAAAGCAACTGGTCTTCCATAACCAAAACATCCATATTTGTAGCTATAAAGCATCGATATGCGTGTTCCGGTGAGCAAACAATGGGTTCTCCGCGGATGTTAAAACTGGTGTTGATAATCACCGGACAGCCGGTCTTTTCCTTAAACACACTCATCAGTCGGTGTAGTTTCGGATGACGTTCGGCATCGACGGTCTGGATGCGTGCTGAGTAATCCACATGGGTAATAGCCGGTACGACACTGCGCTTAACCTTCAATTTATCCAGCCCTTTTAGCGACTCAACAGGTGTTTGAAATGGTAGGCGTTTGTCTTCTTGTACAGAAGCAACCAACAGCATATAAGGGCTGTCTTGTTCATCCTTCATCTCAAAATAATCGTGCACATCCTCTCGCAACACACAGGGGGCAAATGGGCGGAAAGACTCACGAAACTTAATTTTTCGATTCATTATCGATTGCATTTTTTCACTGCGGGCATCACCAATAATGCTGCGATTGCCCAAAGCACGCGGCCCAAACTCCATTCGTCCCTGGAACCAGCCGATTACCTTGCCCTTATCTATCATATCCGCTACTTTATCAAACATCTCCTGCTGTTCGGAAAGCATGTGATATTTGGCGTTGACCGAGTCCAGAAACTGTCGGATTTGCTCATTGCTATATTCCGGCCCTAAAAGTGACGCCTGCTGCTTATCTCTGCCATCTACTTTACGCTCATTGTCGAGCAATTGATACCATAC
>CAZUPG010000341.1:0-1635 GCA_964622085.1 uncultured Pirellulales bacterium
CAAGAAAGCTTATGAGCCAAGCAATCCTGTGAAAGTAAACCCTGAAAAACTTCGGTTTGATATAGAGATTCCTATCGTGGAAGGTGGCCTTACCCGAACCATACCGGACCTTACAAAAATAGATGTGGCGCACCTTCCCTCAAGGTTCTTTAGATTATCTGAGATTGAATTACCGAAGGTATTATATCGGGAGAAGGATTTACTGGAGCAAAAAATCGTCAGGGAAAAGATTTTGGCTTTTGATTATACTGAGAACTTCTCTCTTTATCTATCTTACATCTGTAAAGCTATCACTACTAAGGCCGGTGCATTAGGTATCTTTGCTGAACTTGTGCCGAAGGTGAAAGCTTATATCGAAAATTACCTGTTTGACCAGCATGTGGACGGTAAAAATCCAGAAGTTACGAAGAAGCTTAATTACATTCCGATTAGAGAAAAACTAATTGACATCTTTTGCACAGAAATAAATTCTCTTTCCAGAAAAGAAGAAAAGACCAGAATTCCAAGATATTTCAAAGTGAGCCAGACTCTGCCGTTTCATACCTCTGAGCCGGTGACACCAGTGAAAAAATCAGTCTTTGACCGTCTTCCCTATCCGAAACGTGGTCCTCTCGAAAGTGAATTTATGAGCTATCTTGATGAGAAGGATGAAGTGCAGGCTTTTACCAAGGTGCTTCCCAGACATCCGCTACATATCCCCTACTATGACCAGGATGGTTACCTGCACTATTATATACCTGACTTTATTGTGAAGGCAGAAAAGGCTATGTATCTGGTCGAGACTAAAGCAGGGATGGAAACTTCAGAAGTCCCAATAAAAGACAAAGAAGCGCTACGCTGGTGTGAAAATGTTGAAAAATTAACGGGACATCCTTGGAAATATCTTAAAGTCAAGCGTGACGACCTAGAAACCTACGCAGCTCTTGGCTTCAATGAATTAGCCAAAGCAACGGCACAACGCCTATGAAAGTGTGTCCAAGCGAATATCACATCAAATAAAAAGCCCCGCGGTTTCCCACAGGGCTTTTCAGTTCAATCAGTTGAATCTGTGTTAATCCGTGTCTAATTTCTTCGTTTATTAGTGTCTTCGTGCCTTCGTGGCAACATCCGTGAAATCCGCGTAATCCGCGGTTCAAATTCGTGTGAATTCGTGGCTAATCCTTTTGTGCCTGCCTGTCCTGCCTGCCCTGCCTGCCCTGAGCATCGCCGAAGGGAGCTTGCCTGCGGTGAGCGCAGTCGAACCGTCGAAGGGTCCTCTGTCGCTTGCCCGCCCTGCCTGTCCCGCCTGTCCTGCCTGCCCTGAGCTTGTCGAAGGGAGCATCGCCGAAGGGAGCTTGCCTGCGGTGAGCGCAGTCGAACCGTCGAAGGGTCCTCTGTCGCTTGCCCGCCGTCCGTGTGGCGGGTCTGTCTTCTGCCTGGTCTGAGCGTAGTCGAATGGCTGTGTGGCGGGATGGCTAAAAAAAACCACCAGCCCCGCACAAAATGGGCTCCTGCCATTATAATTATTTTTATTTATTTTTATTGAATTATGGTTGGCATTATGGTATAATAATTATTTGTAACATAACTTTTAGTAGGGCATATTCTCACGTCTCTTAGGAATATCCTCTTTAAAACAATACGAGAGACAGATTT
>CAZUPG010000342.1:0-1613 GCA_964622085.1 uncultured Pirellulales bacterium
TTCTTAAAAATATCCCACAAAAAATATTTTATAAGGATTTAAATTCAGTTTATGTCCTGTGCAACGAAAGTTACGCTGAAGATTTGAAACTAAAATCTGTCCAAGTTAGGGGAAAAACGGATTGTGATTTCCATCCTAAAAAGTTAGCCGAGAAGTACAGAGCGGACGACAAAAGAATAATACAATCTGGTAAAGCAGAAGTGATGGAAGAAAAGTATGTAAAGGATGGTCAGAAGTATATTGTCCAGACATGTAAGTCACCTGTAAAAGACGAGCATGGGAATGTCATTGGTGTTTTCGGCATATTCTGGGACATTACTGATCGCAAAAAGGCAGAGGAATCACTTGAAAAGCTCAACAAAGACCTGGAATCAACCATTCAAGAACTGAGCCGGTCAAACGAGGAACTTCGAGAGTTTGCCTACATAGCAGCTCACGACTTAAAGGCACCGCTGCGAGCGATAGGAACTCTGGCCGACTGGCTATCAACAGATTATAGCGATAAGTTTGATGATCAAGGTAAAGAACGTATTGACTTGATTGTCTCAAGGGCGAAGCGAATATATAAACTAATTGATAGTATTCTGCGCTACTCTGAGGTTGGGCGCATCGGGCAAGAAGAACAAGAAGTGGATTTGAACATATTGTTATCGGAGGTGATTTGTAGAATCGAACCGCCGGACAATATTGAAATAACTGTCGAGAACGAATTGCCCACAATAATATGTAACAAAAGACGTATTGTGCAGGTATTTCAAAATCTGCTAAGCAACGCTGTAAGGTACATGGACAAACCCGAAGGTCAAATCAAGGTCGTCTGTAGCGAAGAAAATGGTTTCTGGAAGTTCAGTGTCTCCGATAATGGATTCGGAATTGAGCAGAAGTATTTTGAGAAGATATTCAAGATATTCCAAACGCTTTCGACTCGCGATGAGGTTGAAGCAATTGGAATGGGCCTTCCGCTGGCAAAGAAAATCGTAGAGTTATATGGTGGAAGTATTTGGGTTCGGTCAGAACCTGGGCAGGGAAGCGCATTCTACTTCACATTACCAAAACAAGAAATGAGGGTTAAAGATGAGCAGCATGAAGCCAATATTGTTAGCTGAAGATGACCAGGTCGATGTGATGATGGTCAGGCGGGCACTCAAAGATTTGAAGGTTGTAAATCCGTTGGTTCACTTAAACAACGGCAAAAAAGCTTTGGAGTATTTGAGAGATAAGGGTAATAAACGGCCATGTGTTATTCTTTTGGACCTGGATATGCCGGAAACAAGCGGGGTCGAATTCCTGAGAGCCGTCAAGACCGACGAGAAGTTGAAACTCATTCCCATTGTTATCTTAACTGTATCGGTCGATGAACGAGATATCATCGAAACCTTCGACTTAGGTGTAGGCGGTTATATCATTAAGCCCATTGACTATATGAAGTTTGTGGAGGCAGTTAGGACAGTTGCCTTGTATTGGACTCTGAGTGAATTACCCTATTGAGTATGAATCCCGCCCCTGCGGAGGGGTGGGGTGAAAAACCAAAAATATTGTTAGATATAGACTTGCCCGCCGTGCTGCGCTTGTCGCAGCAGGTCATCCTATCATCTCAAGGGTTGCTAAAGCAG
>CAZUPG010000343.1:0-1612 GCA_964622085.1 uncultured Pirellulales bacterium
CACAAATCTGGCCTGTTCGATTGCTCAGATGGGCAAAACTGTTCAGTATCTTGACTGTGATGTTGAAGAACCGAACGGGCATATATTTTTGAAGCCTGATATAGACCAAACGCAGAGTGTGACTATTGGTGTGCCGGAAGTTGATGCCGAAAAATGTAACGGATGCGGTAAATGTAGCCAGCTTTGTCAATATAGTGCCATAATCTGTCTTAAAGATAAGCCACTTGTCTTTAACCAGTTATGCCATTCGTGCGGTGGTTGTATGCTGGTCTGTCCTACCGGTGCGATTACAGAAAAACAAAAGGAAATTGGCTTTGCTGATATTGGAACAGCAAATGGCGTAAAGTTTGGACAGGGTCGGCTCAAAATTGGTGATATTCATACCCCATCATTAATAAAAAGGGTTAAAAGCAATTCGATTAATGAAGGTGTTGTTATTATTGACGTTCCTCCGGGAACATCATGTCCGGTTATTGAAGCGATAAAGGGAAGTGACTTTATTTTGCTCGTAACCGAACCTACACCATTTGGGCTGAACGATTTGAAATTGGCGGTTTCAATGGTAAGAGAGCTAAAGATTGCCTTTGCTGTGGTGATAAATCGCAGTGAACCGGATGAACAAATGATAAATCAATACTGCCAGGAAGAAAACATAGATATTATTTTTGACCTGCTCGATGACCGACGAATTGCAGAAGCCTATTCAGTAGGCAAGATGGTCGTCGATGTTTTGCCCGAGTACAAGAAGGATTTTGCGTTTTTATACGAAAGCGTTTCAAAAAGGCTTAAAGGCTGAGAAAAATGAAAAGAGATGACTGGAATTTATGGAAAGGATAACCCTTGACCTGGAGACTCGGCGTATGGCATGTAAAGTTCTTGATGTAGATGAAACGGCAGACAAGAAACAGCTAAAGAAGGCTTATCGACAAGCTGCGATGAAGTTTCACCCTGATAAAAACTTGAATGATCCTGATGCAAATAGAAAATTTACATTGGTCAAATGTGCTTATGAGCTTTTAGCAGAAGATAAACCCTGCCCCGAGTTGTTAAAGGAAATCAATTCCTGGCCGGGTGTTCCTGAAGATGGTAAATACAAGCTCGACAATCCATGGGGACACTTTCTGTGGTGGCGTGAAAAATTTTTCGGTTCAGGAAAGAAGAAGAGGGCAAATGGCGAACGTTCTTCTTGTATTTAACAGAAATCCTTATTTTGATGGAGCCCAAGAAGCCAAGATGGCCGAGTTAGCTCAGTGTGTCAAAGAAGCTGATACGGTTATTTCGTTTTAGGTGCTGCCAATGAGTCCTGCGAAACTGTCTGATAACTTTTACGACAAGATTAAACCACGTTTGTATCAACGTGTGGGCAAAGAGTTACGTTTAGCTTATCGTGTGCTCGATTTGGGCTGTGGCGCGTGTGAGCTTGCCCGGTACTTGTCCGAGACCTATGGTCAAAAAGTTACAGGAGTGGATATTTCTGCCGATAGCTTTCCAAATAACCGAAATATCACCAAAAACACTAAGCGTATTCATTGTATTCGCAAAGACGCAGCTCGGCTCACTTTTATTCGAAACGAAACGATAGACGCAGCGATAATATTTTGGGCTTTGCATG
>CAZUPG010000344.1:0-1612 GCA_964622085.1 uncultured Pirellulales bacterium
AACTACGGCAGCAGGACCGAAATTGTGGATGCTGTTAAAGAGATTGCTCAAAAACACAAAAGTGGCAAACTTTGCCTAAAAGATATCGACCAGCAGTGCATAAGCCAGCATTTATACACCGCCGGCCTTGCCGACCCAGACCTTTTGATACGTACGGCAAGCGAGATGAGGGTCAGCAACTTTCTGCTCTGGCAAATTTCATACAGTGAATTCTACGTTACAAAAACTCTCTGGCCTGATTTCAAAAGGAAAGATTTGGAAAAGGCAATACTCGCTTATGCAGAACGCAACCGGCGCTTTGGCGGAATCGCAAATGGCGATATGCGATAAGAGGAGAGCGATTTGCAATAGACAATTATGCTTAGATACAGACTGCTTTTCGGCACAGTAATGACGATATTTTTTGCCGCCGTCGTTATTTTCGATGGTTGGCTGGATGGTGGATTGACGGCTGCGGTGGCCGATGATAAACCGGTGCAGGGAACATTGCTCCTTTTGCTTATTGGGCTATTGGCAATCCCAGCTCAGCTTGAACTATCCAAACTTGCAGCAGCTAAAAACTTAAAGATTTTCACTGTTGTTTCAACCATCGCCTCGATTTTATTCGCAGGCGCCTGGTACTGGCCACAACTCCTTCGGCTTCTCTCAGGACAGGTTGTCGAAATGCCGCCCCGCTTATACCTGTTTTTTCTCTCTGTGCTTGTACTGATAGCGCTGCTTTTATACCAATATATACGCTATGGGACTTCAGGAGTATTAGCCAACTGCGGGGTAAATTATTTTTCTATTGTTTATTTAGGGCTTTTGAGCAGCTTCGTACTCGCTCTCCGCATTGACTTTGGCGTCTGGGTGCTTCTTATGTTCGTTTTTGTTGTAAAATCTGCTGACATTGGCGCTTATGCGGTAGGCAAACTTTTTGGTAAGCACAAATTTTCGCCTAAAATCAGCCCTTCGAAGACGTGGGAAGGTATGGCTGGCGCAGTTGTGGTCGCAGTGGTTGTCGCTGTTGGCTTTGCCGTATGTTGTGATATAATTACAATGGCCTGGTGGCTGGCAGCAATCTTCGGCTTTTGTTTTGCTTTTATAGGCCAGCTCGGCGATTTGGCCGAATCTATGATAAAACGAGACGCCGAGCAGAAAGATTCAGCGAACAGTGTGCCCGGCTTCGGCGGAATATTGGATGTCATTGATTCAGCTTTGTTGGCAGCACCATTTGCATATTTATTTTTTATGTGCAGTTCCTGATAGAGGAATACTTTGGAAATTACCATACAATTAGATTCAGCAGGTAAACAGCTTCAATTGTTCGGCCAGGCCGATAGTCATCTTCGACTTTTGCGTCAGTCGCTGGGTGTGCAAATAACCGCCCGCAAGTCCAATTTGATAATCACCGGCGAAGAAAAAAACGTAAATAAAGCTGCCGAAGTTATCGATAGAATGCAAAAACACCTCATCAAACGCGGCTCGCTTACTACAGCGGATGTAACCGGCTTTATCAATCGTAGTGGCTCGCTTACGTCCTCTGATAATAGTAAGGCCATTACCGTCTATTCCCATAAAAAGGTGGTCGAGCCCTCAACCAAAGGACAGCTAAAATACGTTGAAACAATGT
>CAZUPG010000345.1:0-1604 GCA_964622085.1 uncultured Pirellulales bacterium
CGCATGGCCAAAGTAACAATACTTTCGTACGAACCCATTCGCTGAATTCCTTCCGTCCAGAATTGTCGCAGCTTTTCGGCGTTGGTTTCGTAGTTCCACGCGCCTGTTCCTGTTTTTTTCCACTCGGCATAGGCGCGCATCATCGGCTCGTGATGGCTGGTGCTCATTACGACGCCATATTCATCTGCCAATTTCGGGTTGAGCGGGTCGTCACTGTTGAAGCCGGCCCACCACATTGCAGGCCAGAGATAGTTGCCTTTTAATCGAAGAATCAGCTCGAACAATTTTTCATAAAATTCGTGGTTGAACCCGCCATAGTTTTGCACGGCCCAGCGACCTAAGGCCGGCTCTTCATCGTTTAGAAAAATTCCCCTGTATTTGACGGCCGGCGGCCCCACCACATATTGACCGGCCTTCACAAAAAGAGCCTCTTTGCGTTCGGCCGGTACATCCGCCCACCAATACCACGGTGAGACCCCAATCTGCTCGGACAGGTCATATATGCCGTAGATGGTCCCCCTCTTATCACTTCCGGCGATAATCAAAGCATTCTCGATGCCGGGCAGAGGTTTCGGCACAGCCTGTATTAGAAACGATTCCCACTTGCCAGCTATCCGTGTCACATCGACTTTACCACTTTTGACCAATCTGTCGATGATTTTACTTTTTCCAATCGTGCCTATGATGACCGTATTTTTTTCAAGACCGGTTTTCTTATGTGCGACCTTCGCAGTGCGACCCGTGACGCGGGCAATATCCGCCTGTAAGTCATTCACGGCACGTACAACACCGGCGTAATCCCGCAAATCGACATAGAGAGCCGCAATATCGTCTTTTTGTGCAAGCTGGAAACCGCCTTCGCTGTGGACGCTGTCCACATAACGCTGCTGGCCGAGGACCACAACCTCATGTCGCACCCTCGTGGTCACACACGAAGAAAGATAAAGAGGACACAGGCACAGAGCAATGAGACAGAGGACCCTTCGACTTGGTTCGGCTATGCTCACCACAGGTCGCTCAGGGCAGGCAGAAGGCAGATGACAGAGAACAGAAGACCCTGCTTCGCCCGAATGGCTACGCAGGGCAGGCAGAGGACGAAAGACAGATTTCTGATTTCTGACCCTTCGACTCCCTCGACTGTGCTCGGGACAGGTATGCTCAGGACAGGCGTCTGATTTCTGATTGGAAAAAACTCGCATAACGAACCTCCTTCTACTGAATTGGATTTACGTGCTGCTTATACATTGTTCTATTACTACAATATTATACACAATCCTGTTTTTCAAATATTTATTTGCGTGGTATCTACTTAACAAACCCGAGTTTGTCAGGCAGCCACATGGATATTTCAGGCACGAAGGTACAAATCAAGAGCGTAATTATCATTGCAACAAAAAAGGGCAGAATATGACGCATTATTTTGGTCACCGTGGTTTGTACAACACTGCAACCGAGGAAAAGGCACGTCCCGACCGGCGGCGTACAAAGCCCTATACACAAATTCATTATGATAATGATGCCAAAATGCAACGGGTGCAGGCCAAGCTTCACAACGATAGGCAAAAAGATAGGAGTGAATATCAGAATAGCCGGCGTCATATCCA
>CAZUPG010000346.1:0-1600 GCA_964622085.1 uncultured Pirellulales bacterium
AATTGAAAACAAAGATGAGTAACGACTTACAATATAAAGTTATAGTAGGTTTGGAGATACACGTTCAACTGTGCACTAGGAGCAAGATGTTTTGCGGCTGTGCGGTGGAGTTTGGCGCTGAGCCGAACAGCAGGGTATGCCCGGTCTGTCTTGGTATGCCCGGTGTCCTGCCGGTGATGAACAAACAGGCGCTGGAATATGCGGTTACAGTAGCTCTTGCCCTTAATTGCGAAGTAGCCAAGTTCACCAGGTGGGACAGAAAGAGCTACTATTATCCTGATTTGCCGAAGAATTATCAGATAAGCCAGTATGATTTGCCGCTTGGCGCCAAGGGTTTTATTGAAATACCGCTTGAGATAGGCCAGACCAAAAAAATCAGGATAATCAGGGCACATCTTGAAGAAGACGCGGGCAAGAACCTCCACACAGCAGGCAATTTTTCGCAGGTCGATTTGAACAGAACCGGCACCGCCCTGCTGGAGATTGTTACTGAGCCGGATATGAATAGCGGTACCGAAGCACGGGCACTGGCTGTGGAGCTGCAGCGGATGGTAAGGTTCCTCGGCGTCTCCGAAGCGGATATGCAGAAAGGCCATATGCGTTTTGAGCCGAACATCAATCTGATTGTCACCAAAGATGGCTCAGAATACAAAACGCCGATAGTTGAAGTCAAAAATCTCAACAGCTTCAGAGCATTAGAAAGAAGTATCGATTACGAAGCTCATAGACAGCTTGATGAGTTTCTCGAAACCAGCCGGACGATGGAAATGGGTAACAAATCCACGCGTGGCTGGGATGATGAAAAAGAGCAAACCATCCTCCAGAGAGAGAAAGAGGAAGCCCACGATTACAGATATTTTCCTGAGCCGGACCTTGTACCGGTAGAGTTGACAGAAAAATGGCTTTCGGATATCCGCTCTCGGCTTTGTGAACTGCCTATAAAAAAGCAAATTCGGTTTGTAACTGATTTTGGATTGAGCAACTATGATGCAGGCGTTTTAACAGCAGAACGTTCAACTGCAGAGTTTTTTGAACAGGCGGTCAAGGCAGGTGGTGACCCCAAGCGAGTTTGTAATTTGCTTACTCAAGAGGGAATGAGATTAGCGAAAGAAAAGGGCCTTAGTATTGGTGAATTGCGTATCAACCCAAAGCACGTTGCAGACTTAGCTAAAATGGTTGATAAAGGAGATGTTAGCGCTAGTGCCTCGTCGTCGATATTTCTAAATTTGTCGGAGAGTGACAAAGGCCCGTGGGCTTTAGCGGGGGAGCTTAATCTGATTCAAAAAAGTGATGCCGGTGAGCTGGAGAAAATTGTTGAACAGGTATTGAAGGAAAATCCAAAGGCCGTTGAAGATGTGACCAGCGGCTCAAAAAAAAGTAAAAAAGCACGGGGCTTCCTGCTTGGCCAGGTTATGCAGAAAACCAAAGGGCAGGCAAATCCGAAAATAGTTTCAGAAATCCTTTCCAGAAAGCTCAGTTGAAAATTTCGCTTTCGGTTCCTGCGAGCAATCTCTTAATATTTTCTCGGTGCCGAATAATGACCACCAGCGGGATTGCCGTTGCCGCAATAAGTAACGGCCATAGGTTGATAAAATCCCAG
>CAZUPG010000347.1:0-1585 GCA_964622085.1 uncultured Pirellulales bacterium
CCACGAAGTGCCATCATTAGCACCGTTAGCATCTACATCAACATAAATTGGACGTACAGGCCAGCAGCACACAGGGGTAGTCTCGCAGTCGTTGATGTCGATGCAGTCGCCTGTTATTCCGCAGCAGTTTGTAATCTCACCGAGCGACTCGGCCTTTTCATTTACCTTGACTGTCAGCGTAACACAATCCGAATCATTAGGCCCCAGCGTTCCTATGTACCAGGTGACTGTATTAGAATCATGGCTATAAGGATAATTATCTGAAGCCGAGTCAAACTCCACTTCGGGCGGCAGGGTGTCGGTGATCACGACATTAGTATCACCGTAACCGTTAGCGGCGTAGCAGATGTTGTAGATTATATTAGCATCGGGAACGACACAATCGCCCACAAATGAGGCCTCCTTGGTGAGCGTCGGGCAGCATACAGGAGTGTCTTCGTAAGCGCTTCCTAAAACCTCATCACCGCTTTTTAATTCGCACTTGTTTTTGATTTTACTTCCCGGCTCAGGGCAGCATACCTTGACTGTCAGCGTAACAAAACCTGATTCATTCGGCTCTAGGGTCCCGATATGCCAGGTATAGGTACGGTCGTCAGGATTATAGTTGGGATCAGAAGGATTATTAGGTTCGACTTCTATCGGCAGTTCATCAATAAGATTCACATCGTTGAAATCCGGGCAGTTCAAATCACCAATATAGTTGTAATCAATCGTATATACTATTTCATCGCCCGACCCGACACGTTCCCAGTCATTGACATCATCAACCTTGGTTAATTCCACTGGTGACGTAACAATCGGCCCTGCTCCAAGCATAAGGGCCAAAGTCATCGAAACCGCTTCATTCGGCTCCAGCGCCCCTAAATACCAGCCCGTTGCTCCAGCAACCCAGCCCCCATCCTCACTATTAGGCTCACCATTCAATCTTCTTTGTTCAATCCTCCACTCTGTCCCCTCTCCTGAATGTGCTGCCCCATAGAGACCATTGTCGAAAGCATTGGGCTCTATATTCGGCTTCACCGTTGAACTAAATCCTATCCAATTGTTGCAATCGCTGTTCCACTGAGTAGTATCGTAGTGGAAATTCCCTAACTTATGCACCGAATTATACGGCTTGTAATTCGCCAGCGGATCGTAATAGCCATGTGTTTCATAAGCAGAGCGATCTGTCCAAAGACCGCACAGCATTTGATAGAATTCAATGTTGTTGATGTCATTCTGGTCGATGTTTGTAATCGTATAGGTTTGCAGTAGCACATACCGCTCGCTGTACACAAAAACAGATGTCTCGTTAGCGTCTCTAAACGCTAATGGCGAGCCCCCTACCCCATTAGCATCCTGCTCACCTAAATCCACCATTTCGTAGTCAATCCTTACCTCGACCTGGGCATTTTTGATGACCGAATAGCCTGTATCGTTACCAACAACCGGATTACAGGGGTCATCCCAAGCGTTGAGCTCTTCAATTATCTCAAAATCGCTATTCGTACTCCAATTAGGATAAATAAACTGATTCGTAAGCCACATTGCTTCAGGCTCTGTGCTGATACCATCGTAGTAAATCGCAGCACCCCATTCACCTGAC
>CAZUPG010000348.1:0-1545 GCA_964622085.1 uncultured Pirellulales bacterium
CACAATTTTTACTTTCGCTTTTTGAACTTTGGTTTTTTTAAGGTACACTGATTTGACAAACGCAAAAGATAAAAAAAGAGATTCTTCCCTGCCATCAGAACAGCCCTTCGATGAACTCAGGGCGGTGAGCAACGTCGAACCGCAAAGTCGCTTTGTTCGTCAAAGACAGGAGAAGCTAAAGCAAATCAAGGAATTGGGTATCGACCCTTACGGGGCGAGATTTGACGGTGCCGAAGCGGCTGAAGACATCAAGAGTAGATTTACAGAAGATGATGAGACGCAACGAGCCAAATGTGCCGGCAGAATTGTCCTGATGAGAGACATCGGAAAGCTCATTTTTATTACTCTGCGGGACCGCAGCGGAATCCTTCAAATCGGCTTGAGCAAAAAGCTTTTGGGCCAGCAGGAATCAGGATGGCCGCTTGCTAAATTGCTCGAGCTTGGTGATATCATCGGCGTGGCAGGCCAATTAGGTAAGACAAAAACGGGTGAGATTACTATATGGGCTGATAGTCTTTGCATCTTAAGCAAATGTCTGTGCCAGCCACCGGAGAAATTCCATGGCTTAGCAGATATTGACCTGCGCTATCGGCACAGGTTCGTAGATTTGTGGGCCAATCCTGATGTGATGGAGCGGTTTAAGCAGCGAAGTGCTATTATTGCCTCGATTCGTGAATTTCTTAAATCGCGCGGCTTTCTGGAGGTTGAGACGCCAATGATGCAAACGATAGCCGGAGGAGCTGCGGCAAAACCATTCGTTACACATCATAACAGCCTGGATTTAGATTTATTCTTGCGGATTTCACCAGAGCTTTTCTTAAAGAGATTACTGGTCGGCGGAATGGAAAAGGTCTTTGAGCTCAACCGAAATTTCCGCAACGAGGGGCTCAGCCGTCAACATAACCCGGAATTTACGATGCTCGAAGTATACCAGGCCTACGCCGATTATAATGTAATGATGGACTTGACTGAGGAAATTATTCGTCATGCGTCGTGCCTCCCCTCGACTTCGCTCGGGGCAGGTGTGCGTGATGCGTCAAAAAGCCAAAAACGCAATACACAATACGATATACTCAATACGAAGAGGCCCTTCCGAAGGGTACAATATGCAGACATCTTAAAGCAATACAGTGGTTGTGATATTGATGATATAGAAGCTATAAGGGCAAAGGCACAACAGTTAAACATTGAATATGCGGATATGGACGATGCGGTGGTTATCAATAAAGTGTTTGAGGCCACCGTTGAGGATAATCTCGTGGACCCTACGTTTGTAGTTGATTATCCTGCGGCACTTTGTCCGTTAGCTAAGCGCAAGAAAGACGAACACAGATTCGCCGAACGGTTTGAACTATTCATAGCCGGTATGGAACTGGCTAACGCTTATACCGAACTAAATGACCCAGCTGAACAATATGAGAATTTCTTTGCTCAGCTACGCGGCCAGGAAGAGTCGCTTACAAAAATGGACGTTGATTATATAACGGCTTTGAAATACGGTATGCCGCCGGCAGGAGGGCTGGGGATTGGAATTGACAGGTTAAT
>CAZUPG010000349.1:0-1536 GCA_964622085.1 uncultured Pirellulales bacterium
GCAGCAGGATGGCGAGAATGTTTATTACCTCACGCCTGACCGCAAAAAGGTCATCTGCGTCATCGATGATTTGGTCAGACCTAACGGTATAATAGGTACTCCCGATGACAAACTCCTTTACGTAGCCGACTATGCCGGAAGAAAGACTTTTGTATGTACGATTAATGAAGATGGCACTTTGTCGAACAAAAAACTATTTGCCCCGAAGGGACTTGACGGAATGACCATAGATAATGAGGGTAATATCTACCTGACAACATCGGTGATAACGGTGTATAATAAAAAGGGCGAGGAGATTGAAAGGATTGTGGTTCCCGAAACCCCAGCCAACGTTTGTTTCGGCGGCAAAGATAAAAAGACTCTCTTTATCACCGCCCGAACGTCACTTTACTCTCTACAAATGAGGGTTAAGGGCGTATAGTAAATTAAGAGCTTAACGCTACCTTCAAGGCCAAAAGGCAGCGATAGTAACGATAAACCATATAATAATACCGATAGCAAGCTTACTGGTAATACCGAGAAATTCGCCTAATCCGGCACCGACTGCATGGCGAGCAGATTCTTTTAGTTCTTTCCCGCTGGAGAACTCCAGCGCCCATGCACCTAAGCCCGCTCCAATACACGCACCAAGCAAAGTGCCTAGGAAGGGAATTGGTATAAAGAAAGTGCCGAGGATGGCTCCGGTTATAGCGCCTGCAAGTGCGGCAACCGAGCCTGCCCAGCTCGCACCTGACTTTCTGGCCCCACGCATCCCACCGAAAAGCTCAAACAGCTCCCCGATAATAGCTAAAACTACAATAGCTACCAGAGTATAAATAGAAAAGATACCGTCCTCCCACCGCCACCAGGTAAACAGGCACGTTGATATTACAATCAACCAGTTCCCCGGCAGCCCGAATACAACCAGCACCAGCCAGACAACATTAACCAGAACCAGCAAAATCGACAACAGATAAAGCACAAGATAATTGTAAAGTAAAAACGATAAGCGAAAAAGGCAATTTTTACACAAATGAGCGAAGTTAAATCGTTTAGACGTCGCCGTACCGGCGACGCAATATTTAGCCCTATGTTTTACCGGGGGTTCTCGCCTCTTCGCGGTTTCGCTCTGCATTTTCGGTTTTTAGCCCTTTTTGCGAACAAAAACCAAAATTTGACTGTAAACACACATAGGAACCGATAAAAAATAAAAAAATTCTTCAAAAATGCTTGACTATAGGTCGATACCGTAATAGAATTTATATAGGTGTGGGTTAAAGTGTGTAACAGCCCACGGGAAAGGATATAGGTTAGGGTTTGAAAAGAACCTTGATAAAGTATGTGTTTTTGCTATAAACTGCTGACGGGCATTTGTGTCCGCATCTTCGAGCCGCTGGCAGTTTACAGCGGCTTTTTTTATTGCTCTTTGTTAACTTTATAGGTATAACCGAACGCTGTGGTTTTGCGATTTACGATTTTTCAATTCGGAATTCGGCAATCGGCAATACCGTCGGGCTCGTAGCTCAGTTGGTTAGAGCGCACGCCTGATAAGCGTGA